>DASYKU010000039.1 GCA_035995165.1 Mycobacteriales bacterium | reverse complement strand
TGTTCGAGCCGGCGTTCTACACCACCGACGTGCCGGACTGGGGCACCTCGTACGCGCACTGTCTCGAGCTGGGTGAGCGGGCCAAGGTCTGCGTCGACACCGGCCACCACGCGCCCGGCACGAACATCGAGTTCATCGTGGCCTTCCTGCTGCGGGCCGGGAAGCTCGGCGCGTTCGACTTCAACTCCCGCTTCTACGCCGACGACGACCTCATGGTCGGCGCGGCCGATCCCTTCCAGCTGTTCCGGATCCTCTGCGAGGTCCGGTGGGGCGATGGCTTCGAGGCCGCGACCGGGATCGCCTTCATGCTCGACCAGTGCCACAACATCGAGCCGAAGATCCCGGGCCAGATCCGGTCGGTGATGAACGTCCAGGAGGCCACGGCCAAGGCGCTGCTGGTCGACGAGGACGCGCTGGCGGCGGCGCAGCGGGCCGGGGACGTGCTCGGCGCGAACGGGGTGCTGATGGACGCGTACAACACCGATGTGCGGCCGCTGCTGGCCGACCTGCGGACCGACATGGGCCTGGATCCGGACCCGATGGCCGCGTACGCCGCGTCCGGCTACGCGGACCGGATCGTGGCCGAGCGGGTCGGCGGCCAGCAGGCCGGCTGGGGCGCCTGAGCCCTGATGTCCACTGTGGACGATCTGCTGCGGCGGAGCAACCGACTCGGCGCCGACCCGCGCAACACCAACTACGCGGGCGGCAACACCTCCGCCAAGAACACCGGCACCGACCCGGTCACCGGGCAGCCGGTGGAGCTGATGTGGGTCAAGGGGTCCGGCGGCGACCTGGGCACCCTCACCGAGGGCGGGCTCGCCGTGCTCCGGCTCGATCGGCTGCGGTCCCTGGTGGGTGTCTACCCCGGGGTGGAGCGCGAGGACGAGATGGTGACCGCGTTCGACTACTGCCTGCACGGCCGCGGCGGCGCCGCCCCGTCCATCGACACCGCGATGCACGGCCTGCTCGACGCGGACCACGTCGACCACCTGCACCCGGACTCGGGCATCGCGCTGGCCACGGCCGCCGACGGCGAGAAGCTGACCGCGGACTGCTTCGGCGACCGGGTGGTCTGGGTGCCGTGGCGGCGGCCGGGCTTCCAGCTCGGCCTGGACATCGCCGCGGTGAAGGAGGCCAACCCGCAGGCGATCGGCTGCGTGCTCGGCGGGCACGGCATCACGGCCTGGGGGTCGACCAGCGACGAGTGCGAGGCGAACTCGCTGGAGATCATCCGCACCGCACAGTCCTATCTGGACTCCCACGGCGTGGCGGAGCCGTTCGGCCCGGTCGTGCCCGGCCTGGAACCGCTGCCCGAGGTGGAGCGCCGCGCGCGGGCGGCGCAGCTGGCGCCGGTGCTGCGCGGGCTCGCCTCGACCGACCGGCCGCAGCTCGGCCACTTCACCGACACCGCCGGGGTGCTGGACTTCCTGAGCCGGGAGAGGCACCCGGCGCTCGCGGCGCTGGGCACGTCCTGCCCGGACCACTTCCTGCGGACCAAGGTCCGCCCGATGGTCCTCGACCTGCCGCCGACCGCGCCGCTGGAGGACACGGTCGCCCGACTGCGGGAGCTGCACACCGCGTACCGGGAGGACTACCGGACCTACTACGAGCGGCATGCGACCGCCGACTCGCCGCCGATGCGCGGGGCGGACCCGGCGATCGTGCTCGTCCCGGGCGTCGGCATGTTCTCCTACGGCGCGAACAAGCAGACCGCCCGCGTGGCCGGCGAGTTCTACGTCAACGCGATCAACGTCATGCACGGGGCCGAGGCCGTCTCGGCGTACGCGCCGATTCCCGAGTCGGAGAAGTTCCGCATCGAATACTGGGCGCTCGAAGAGGCCAAGCTCGCCCGGATGCCGCGGCCCAAGCCGCTGGCCGGCCGGATCGCCCTGGTCACCGGCGCGGCCTCCGGCATCGGGAAGGCGATCGCCGAGCGGCTCGGCGCCGAGGGCGCCTGCGTCGTCGTCGCCGACCTCGACGGGGCCACGGCGGCCGAGGTGGCGGCGACGATCGGGTCGGCCGACGCGGCCGTCGGCATCGCCGCCGACGTCACCGACGCGGGCCAGGTCGCGGCCGCGTTCGCGGCGGCGGCGCTGGCCTTCGGCGGCGTCGACCTGGTCGTCAACAACGCCGGCCTGTCCATCTCCAAGCCGCTGCTGGAGACCACGGAGCGGGACTGGGACCTGCAGCACGACGTCATGGCCAAGGGCTCCTTCCTGGTCTCCCGCGAGGCCGCCCGGGTCATGACCGCCCAGCAGCTGGGCGGCGACATCGTCTACATCTCTTCGAAGAACTCGCTGTTCGCCGGGCCCAACAACATCGCGTACGGGGCGGCCAAGGCCGATCAGGCCCACCAGGTGCGGCTGCTCGCGGCCGAGCTCGGCGGCCAGGGCATCCGGGTCAACGGAATCAACCCGGACGGGGTCGTGCGCGGGTCGGGCATCTTCGCCGGCGGCTGGGGCGCCAAGCGGGCCGAGGTCTACGGCGTCCCGGAGGAGAAGCTCGGCGAGTACTACGCGCAGCGGACCCTGCTCAAGCGGGAGGTCCTGCCCGAGCACGTCGCGGCCGCGGTCTTCGCCCTCACCGGAGGGGACCTGTCCCAGACCACCGGCCTGCACGTCCCGGTGGACTCCGGGGTCGCGGCCGCCTTCCTGCGATGACCGCGTTCGCCGCGGTCGACCTCGGCGCCTCCAGCGGCCGGGTCGTCCTCGGCCGGGTCGGCCCCGGCTCGCTCGAGATGAGGGAGGTGGCCCGGTTCCGCAACGGCGCGGTCCGGCTGCCGGACGGGCTCTACTGGGACGTGCTCGGCCTCCACACCGACGTCCTGGACGGGATCCGGGCGGCGGAGCGGCGTTCCGGCGGGCTCACCGGGGTGGCGATCGACTCGTGGGCGGTGGACTACGGGCTGCTCGACGCCGGCGGGACGCTGCGCGGCAACCCCCGGCACTACCGCGACCCCCGCACCGACCCGGTCATCGCCGCTGTCGGGGGCAGGATCGACCCGCGACGGCAGTACGAGATCACCGGACTGCAGTTCCTCCCGTTCAACACCCTCTACCAGCTCGCGGCCGAGCCGGAGCTGGTCGCCGGCGACCAGGTCCTGCTGATCCCGGACCTGCTCGGCTACTGGCTGACCGGCGTCCGGGCGGCGGAGGAGACCAACGCGTCCACCACCGGGCTGATGGACGCCCGGACCGGCCGGTGGTCGCCCGAGGTCACCGCGGCGCTGGGGCTGCCGGCCGGGCTGCTGCCCGACATCGTCCCCGCGGGCCGGCTGCTCGGCGAGCTGACCGGGCCGGTGCTCGGCGAGCTCGGCATCGACCATCCACTGGCCCTGTCCACCGTCGGCTCGCACGACACCGCCTCGGCGGTGGTCGGCGTACCGGCGGAGGGGTCGCGGTTCGGCTACATCTCCTGCGGCACCTGGGGTCTGGTCGGCGTCGAGCTCGACGCCCCGGTGCTCACCGAGGACAGCCGCCGGGCCAACTTCACCAACGAGCGCGGCGTCGACGCCACGATCCGCTACCTCCGTAACGTGATGGGCCTCTGGCTGCTGTCGGAGTCGATGCGTACCTGGACCCTGCGCGGTCTCGACCTCGGGCTCGAGGAGGTGCTCGCCGCCGCCGCCGCGCTTCCCGGTGGCGGTCCGCGCATCGACCCGGACGACCCGGCCTTCCTCTCGCCCGGCGACATGCCGGCCCGGATCGCCGACGCCGGCCGGGCCGCGGGACGGCCCGTCGACGCCACCGATCCCCCGGCCGTGGTGCGCTGCATCCTGGACAGCCTGGCCGCGGCGTTCGCGGCCGCGATCCTCCAGGCCGAGGAGCTGTCCGGACAGCCGGTCGACGTCCTGCACCTGGTCGGCGGCGGCTCCCAGAACGCGCTGCTCTGCCAGCTCACCGCGGACATCGCCGGCAAGCCGGTCGTCGCCGGCCCGGTCGAGGCCACGGCACTGGGCAACCTGCTCGTCCAGGCCCGGACGCACGGGGTGATCGGCGGCGACCTCCCGGCGTTGCGGGCCCGGATCCGGGCGACGACCCGACTCGACCGGTACGAACCGCGCTGAGTGCCGGTTCTTAAGGTGGGGCGGTGACGGGAACCGCTGAACGGACGCAGAGCCTGCCCGCGATGGTCGCCATCGCGTCGATCATCTCGGTGGCCTTCGCCGGCAGCGTGGTCGTCACGCCGCTGTATTCGCTCTACCAGCAGAAGTTCGGATTCTCCGAGATCACGCTGACGCTCGTCTACGCCGTGTACGTCGTCGGCAACGTCATCGCGCTGCTCCTGCTCGGCCAGGTCTCGGACCAGATCGGGCGCAAGCGCGTCGCGATGCCGGCCCTGGTGCTGGCCGCGCTCAGCGCGCTGCTGTTCCTGCTGGCCACCGGCACGACGTTCCTGTTCCTGGCCCGGCTGCTGATCGGTCTGGCCGTCGGCGTCGCATCGGGCACCGGCACCGCCTGGCTCGCCGACGAGTTCGGCCCGGCGAACCGGTCGACGGCGACGGTCTCGGCGGCGGCCGCGAACCTCGGCGGCATCGCCCTGGGTCCGCTGCTCGGCGGCCTGCTCGCCGAGTACGCGCCCTGGCCGCTCGAACTGCCGTTCATCGTCTACATCGCGATCCTGGCCGTCGTCGCGATCGCCCTCTCCCCCGTCTCCGGCTCCCGCCCGGCCGGGGTGGCGAGCGTGAAGGACGTCCGCGTCCGCCCGCGGGTCGGGGTGCCGCGCGAGCTCTACGGCGCCTTCGCCGCGCCGGCCGTCACCGGGTTCGTCACGTTCGCGCTCGGCGGCCTGTACTTCGCGCTCATCCCCGGCGTCGTCATCAGGGACCTGCACAACACGAACCTCGCCGTCGGTGGCGCCGTCGTGTCCGAGCTGGCGGCGATCGCGGCCGCGGTCATCGTGCTGGGGCGGCGGCTGAGCCCGGCGGTGGCGATGACGTCCGGGCTCGTGCTGCTGCTGCCGGCCGTCGGGCTCGTGGTGGCCGCGCAGGCCGCCGGCTCGATGGTCCTGCTGCTGATCGCCACCGCGGTGGGCGGCGTCACGATGGCCCTCGGCTACCGGGGCAGCCTGCAGGTGGTCAACGAGATAGCGCCGGACGACCGCCGGGCGGAGGTCACCTCCAGCTACTTCATCGCCTGCTTCGTCGGCAACTCGGTGCCGGTCATCGGCCTCGGGGTGCTGAGCACGCTGACGCAGCCGCTGACCGGCACCATCGTGTTCGCCGGCACGATCGCCGCGCTGTCCGGCACCGCCCTCGTCTGGCGCCGGGCCATCTAGCGGGCACCGGCCTTGATCGGCCTGACCACGGTCGCGGGTGTAGAGCAGGTCGAAGCCGCGACGCTGGGCATTCTGCTGGGACCTCGACCCCGGCTGGGTGGTGATGACGGCGACCTCGCACCCGGCCGCGGCGGCGTCGACCAGCCGCGCCGACAGCAGCGCGGTCTGCACCCCCCGGCGCCGGTGCTCCGGCGCGGTCGCCGCACCCGCGAACTGGGCGACCCCGCCGTCGACGCGGAGCTCCGCCCCACCCGCGAACACGCCGTCGCGCTGCCAGAACGTCTGCGTCGCCGGAGACGGCGGTCTTACCGGCGGCCCGCGGCTGAGGCGCGGGTCAGGCGGGCTGCCACAGCTCGACCCGGTTGCCCTCGGGGTCGGTGACCCAGCCGAATCGACCGACCCCCTCCATGTCCTGCGGCTCGTCGGCGACGTCCGCTCCCCGGGCGCGCAACTGCGCGAGCATCGCGTCCAGATCGCGGACCCGGAAGTTGAGCATCGTCTGCTGGGTCGGGGACCCGAAGTAGCCGGTCCCGGACTCGAACGTCGCGAACACCGTCGGCCCGTCCCCCTGCTGCCACAGGCCGTTCTCGTCGGCGTCCAGGCCGAGCGAGTCCCGGTACCACGCGCCCAGGGCCGTCGGGTCTGCGGCCCGCAGGAAGTACCCACCGATTCCCACCACTCGTTCCATGCCGCCAGCCTGCCAGGACGGCGATCAGCGGGCGTGCGGCAGGCCGGTCACGGCTTTCTCGTCGCGGCCCGGCGTGACCGCGCTGAGCGCAGCTCGCAGCCGGCGACCCCACGGTCGCGCTGGAACGCTTCCGGCGGCGTTCACCGCCTCACGCGGCGCGGTTGCGTAGGTCCAGCAGCCTCGCGCAGGCGTGCACCGCCCGGACGTGTGGCACCTCGACGCCGAGCCGGCCGGCGAGCTCGGCCACCGCGCCGGTCATGCAGTCCAGCTCCAGGCGCTTGCCCGCCCGCAGGTCCTGCAGCATCGAGGTGTTGTGGTCACCGACCGCGAGCCCGGCCTCGAGCCGCCGGTCGAGCGAGACCGGGAACCGGATCTCCAGCCGGTCGGCCACCGCCGCGCACTCGGCGAAGATCGCCTTGAGCAGCTCGCGCATCTCCGGCAGGTCGCCGAGCTGGCCGAGGGTCGCGCCGGTGAGCGCGGTGATCGGGTTGAACGCGACGTTGCCGACGAGCTTGAGCCAGATCTGGTCGCGCAGCCGCGACTCGACCGGCGCCCGCAGCCCACCGGCCACGAACGCGGCGGAGAGCTCCTGACAGCGCTCGCTCGGCGACCCGTCCGGCTCGCCGAGGGTGAACCTGGTTCCCTCGATGTGCCGGACGACGCCGGGCTCGATGATCTCGGTGGAGCAATAGACCACGCACCCGACGTTGTGCGACGGCCGGATCGCGCCGCTGATCACCCCGGCCGGGTCCACGCTCTGCAGCACCGGACCGCCCGGAGGCTCCGGCAGCGACTGGAAATACCACCAGGGGATGCCGTTCTGCGCCCAGACCACCGCCGCATCCGGGGCGAGCAGCTTGCCGAGCTGCCCCGCGACCTCCGGCAGGCTGTACGCCTTCAACGCGACGAACACGACGTCCGCGTCGGACAGCGCGGCCCAGTCGTCGGTCGCCGAAGGATGTGCGGTGAAGTCCCCGCGCGGGGAGCGGACCTGCACGCCGCGCTCCCGCATCGCGGCCAGGTGCGGGCCGCGGGCGATCAGCGTCACGTCCGCGCCGCCGCGGGCCAATGCCGCCCCGACGTACGCGCCGATGGCGCCGGCACCGAGAACCGCGACCCTCATTCCGCCGCCTGTCGGCTCTCCACGAACTCGCCGACCCGGCGGCGCTGCACCTTGCCGGTCGCCGTACGGGGGATCTCCGGCAGCACGTGGATCACGGCGGGAACCTTGAACGCGGCGAGCCGCTCGCGGCAGAAACGGATCAGCTCGCGCGGTTCCACGTCTCCGGTGAGGGTGACCGCCGCGGCCGGCACCTCGCCGTACTTGTCGTCGGGGACGCCGAAGCAGACCGCGTCCGTCACCGCCGGGTGGGCCAGCAGGGCCTGCTCGATCTCGGCCGGCCCGATGTTCTCGCCGCCGCGGATGATCATCTCCTTGATCCGGCCCTCCAGGTGGAGGTAGCCGTCCCGCAGGACGCCGCGGTCGCCGGTACGGAACCAGTCGCCGAAGAACGCCTCGGCCGTCGCCGCGGGGTTGTTCACGTACCCGGACATCACGCCGGGGCCGCGGATGACGACCTCGCCGGCCTCGCCCGCGGGCAGCAGAGTGCCGCTGGTGCCGGCGATGCCGATCTCGGCGCCGGCCGGCACGCCGACCGAACCGGGCACCCGCTCCCCGGGCGGCAGCGGGTTGGCGGCCATCTGGTGGCTGGCCTCGGTCATCCCGTACGACTCCAGCATCGGCACCCCGTAACTGCCCTCGGCCCGGTGCAGCAGCTCGGGCGCGAGCGCCGAGCTGCACGACCGTACGAACCGCAGGGTGTCCGGGGCGCCGTCGGCGTCGATCTTGTCCAGCAGCATCTGGTGCAGCGTCGGCCCGGCCGACAGCCAGGTCGTCCCGGACTCGCGGGCCTGCCGCCAGAACCGCTGGGGGGTGAGCCGGCGCGGGGACACCACGGTCCCCCCGGCGGCCAGGGCCGCGAACGTCGACGCGATCAGCCCGTGCACGTGGAACAGCGGCATCACGCAGAAGGACACGTCGTCGGGACCGAGCCGGAAGTGGTCGGCGACGCTCCTGGTGGAGGCCATCAGGTTGCGGTGCAGCAGCGGCACCTGCTTCGGCCGGCTGGTGGTGCCGCTGGTGTGCAGGACGATCGCGACGTCGTCGGGTGTGCCGCGCTCGAACGCGGCCCGCCCGGTCACCGGCTCTCCGTCGCGGATCAGGTCCGGCGGTCCATCGGCGGCGTCGGCGACACCCAGCACGGCGGTGCCGGTGCCGGCGGCGGCAGCCGCGGCGGCCGCGGGCCGGCTGGCCGGCATCAGCAGCAGCCGGGGGGCCACGTCCTGGAGGTAGAACGTGTTCTCGGTCTCGGTGTACGCCGGGTTGAGCGGCGCCGCCGCCGCGCCGAGGAGGGTGACGGCGAGCAGCAGCTGGACGAAGTCGGGGCTGTTGGGCAGCGTCAGCGCCACCCGGTCGCCCCGCCGGACCCCGGCCGCGGCCAGCCGGCCGGCGAGGGTCTCGATCCGCTCGGCCATCTCCGCGTAGCTGACGACCTGCCCGTCCTCGGGGACGACGAACGCGGCGTGCCCCGGCTGACCGCCGCCGAGCAGCGCGTGCAGTGCCTCGCCGGCCATCGGCTACCTCCGCATCGTCGCGTGGATCGGCCTCGGCGATCCTACCTCCGCGTCATGGAACGGGAGATTTCCGGCGCGGGATCGTCACCGCGCCGAGCTACGGTGAGGTGGGTTCGCCGAGCCGATCCGGGAGCGCTGGCACGATGACCAAAGGCGTGCAGGACCGGATGGTCGAGGTCGAACGGATCCGCGACGCGTTCCACTCGGCGATCTACGCCGCCTCCGACGTGGACGCGGCCGCGGCGCTGGCCACCGAGGACGTCGCCCTCGTGAACCACCCGACCGGCAGCGGTGCCACCGGCGTGGACGAGCTGCGCCGGTACCTCCGCGAGGACGTGCTGCCCCACCTGCCGCCCGACCTCGAGTTCCGCCGGGTCTCGAGAACGGGTGACCGGTGGCGGGTCGCGCAGGAGGACATGGTCAGCTTCACCCACGACCGCGAGCTGCCCTGGCTGCTTCCCGGCGTCGCCCCGACCGGCCGGACCGTCGAGGTGCTCGCGGTGTCGGTGGTCGTCGTACGCCGATCGGCGGTCGAGAGACACCGGACGCTGTGGGACATGACGACCCTGCTCGCGCACCTGAAGGTCGAGCACGTCTGAGCCGGGGCGGGCCCCGCAATGTGAGTGTCGCGGCCGGCGCCAGGGGGGTATTACCCGTATCGGTGAGTCCGCGGCAGCCATGCTTCGTGCCCCTCGCTCGGACGGAAAGACCGTGAACTTCTCGACAGCCAGTCGTGACCACGCCGGTCACACCGTGCTCTCGGTGTCCGGCGAGGTCGACATCCACACCTCCCCGATGCTCCGGCTCGCCCTCGCCGACCTCACCGGACCGGAGCGGCGCCTGATCGTCGATCTCGGCGACGTCCAGTTCCTCGACTCTTCCGGGCTCGGAGCGCTCGTCGAGGGTCTGAACCGCGCGAAGGACATGGACGGCGACCTGTCGTTGGTGTGTCCGGCCGGCCCCATGCTCAAGCTGCTCCGGATCACCGGCTTGGACCAGGTCTTCGTCCTGTACGCCACGATCGAGGACGCGGTCACGGGTTGAGGACGCGGTGCGGCCGGACGGCGGCCGCGAGCTCCGTGGCGCGGGCGGGGACGCTCCGGCCGAGCAGGTCCTCGACGCCGTGGATCCGGTGGGCGATCGTCCGTCGCTGACGTGCAGCATCGCCGCGGTAGCGGCCGCACCCGGCACCGGCTCGAACACGGACGTGGCGGGCCGTCACCGCAGCTGTCGGCTCAGCTGGCGCGCACCCTACTGGGCGGCTGGTCGGCACCCGCCCCGGCACCCGTCTGTCCACGCTCGTGGACATGTCGTACGGGCCGAACCGGCGCTAGTCTGTCGATGGTTGAGCAGCCAGCCGCTGTGGAGCCGCGCCCGGAGCCGCTGTGTCGACTGCCACTGACTCTTCCGACGACCGCGCGGCGACCCTGGCGCGGTTCGCCCGGCTGGCGGTGCTGCCGGAGTGCGACCCCGAGCGCCACCGGCTGCGGGAGCAGCTCATCGAGCAGCACCTGCCGCTGGTCCGCTTCTTCGCCCGCCGCTACGCCGGCCGCGGTGAGCCCCTGGACGACCTGGTCCAGGCCGGTTCGATCGGGCTGGTCAACGCCGTGGACCGGTTCGATCCGGCCCGCGGTGTGGCGTTCTCCACGTACGCCGCACCGACGATCGTCGGCGAGATCCGGCGGCACTTCCGGGACCGCACCTGGGCGGTGCACGTGCAGCGCCGCCTGCAGGAGCGCGCGGCCGAGATGATCCGTTGCGCCGGCGAGCTCGCGCAGGAGCTCAACCGGGCCCCGAACCTGGCGGAGCTCGCGGCCCGCTCCGGCCACACCCAGGAGGAGGTCCTGGAGGCCTTGGACGTCTCCACCGCATACACGACCGACTCGCTGGAAGCACCGGCCGGCACGGACCGCACCGTCGGCGAATGCATCGGCAGCGAGGATCGAGCCCTCGCCGACGTCGACCTGCACGAGTCCCTCGCCCCGGCCCTGGCGACCCTGCCCGAGCGGGAACAGCGCATCCTGCAGCTGCGCTTCTACGGCAACCAGAGCCAGTCGCAGATCGCCGGCCAGCTCGGCATCTCCCAGATGCACGTCTCCCGGCTGCTCACCCGAACCCTCGGCCGGCTGCGCGAGCAACTCGCGGACTGACGCTCCCGTACGAGTAGGGCGCGAGGAGGAATCCACCGGCGAACACGGGGTACACGGCGCGCATGGAGCCGCTACCCGAGGTCCGGGCCGGGGCCGAACGCCTGGCCAGCCTGACCGGCATCGACATCCTGGAGAGCCTCGACGCCCTGACGACGCGGGCGGTGTCGGTGATCCCGAGCTGCGTCGGCGTGAGCCTCACGGTCATCGTGGACGGTCATCCGTTCACGGTCACCGCCAGCTCCGACGACAGTGCCCTCCTCGACGCCGCCCAGTACCTGGACGGCGGCCCCTGCGTCGAGACGGCCCGGACGGGAGTGGCGGCCGCGGTCCCCGACGTCCTCGACGAGCGCCGGTGGCAGACCTACGGCCAGGCGGCGGCCGCGCTGGGCGTCCGGTCCTCGCTGTCCCTGCCGATCTGGGGCGAGGAGGGTCAGACACCCGGGGCGATGAACTTCTACGCCGCCGACCCGGAAGCCTTCGACGACAGCGCCTCCGCACTGGCCGCGGAGTTTCAGGTGCCGGCGGAACACCTCGTCGCCAACGCCGACCTGTCGTTCATGACCAGACAGTTCGCTCGCGAGCTGCCCCAGCGTCTCGAGGCCAAGGAAAGCATCGACACCGCCGTCGCCGTGCTGATGCAGCAGCACGGCTGGCACGCCGAGCAGAGCAGGACCTGGCTGCGGACAGCGGCGACCCGCGCCGGCACGACCGAGGACGAGGTCGCCACCCTCCTGCTCTCCCTCCACCAGGATCCCCCGGGGGAGTAGGCCGTCAGGTCGTCGATCGCCGGCGGTCGGCGTTTCGTCGGCGGGCCCGGCTGACGAGGGTGATGTCGGGGACGCCGGTGTCGCCGACATCGATACGTCGCCATCAGCACCCGGCCTCGGATCGGTCGCGGCCAGCGTCCGGAACCGGCCGTCGCGCCCCTCGGTGATCGACGCCCATTCGGAGGCGGGGATCCGCAGCACCGCCGTCCTGGCCGATCCTGGCGCATCCGTTCCCGCCCGGACCGCCACTGGCTAAAGTTGTCCGCCGGCTGGTAGGCCGGTACGGAAGGACATCGAGGGTCGATCGAATGGATCTACGTCAGCAATGGGCGACACTCCTGCATGTCGCCGCAGCAGCGCAATCGGTCGCCGAGCGGGAGGCGGCCCTCGCCCTCGCGATGGGACTCGCCCCGAGCGTGACCCCGGCCGCGGTCGGATGCAGTGTCACGGAACGAACAGGCCTCGTCCATCGCACCGCGGTGTCCTTCAACGCCATGTCGACCGCCCTGGACGAGGCCCAGTACGAGGCTCAGGCCGGCCCCTGCCTGACGGCCGCCGACCGCGGCGTCGTCGAACGGGTCGACTCCTTCCCCGGCGACCCGGGATACCGGCACTATGCCGCCGTGGCCGTCGCCCACGGCGTGGCGAGCTCGGTGTCCATCCCGGTGCCGGACCCCCGCTGGCCGGCCGCCCTCAACCTGTACGCGTCCGCGCCCGATGCGTTCGGATCGGAGCACGCCATGGCGGTCGCGACCTTGCTGGCCCGATGCATAGCCAGCCTGTCCCCCGGGTTCACGATGGCCGTGCCGATCGGCGACGCCGGCGATCTCGGGCGCGTCCGCTCCCGCCGTACCCGGATGGAACACGTCCTGCATGAGCTGATGGACTCCGGGCGGCTGAGCCGGGCGGAGGCCTTCGCGGTCCTCGCCCGCCGGTCCGGCGTCGAGAACCGCAGCATTCACACGCTCGTCGACGACCTGTTCGGCGGATCCGACCGTACGGTGGTCTCGTGACCTTCGAGGAACCGGGAATGGATCTGCAGCAGGGGATGTCGCGTTCCGGCATGCACTACGACGAGCTCTGGCTCGAGCAGGTGGCGCTCGGCGGTTCGGCCGGCCGGCTCGAGGTCGAGGCCTATGTGCTCGGCCTGCTCACCGCCGATCCCTACCAGCACGACCTGCTGGCCCAGGCCCTCAACGAACGCTTCCTCGAACACGATCAGGACCACCCCGTCGAGTACTGGATTGCGGCCGCGACCGAGTGAGCCGTCCACAGTGCGGCCCGCCCCATCCGTGCGGTTGGGGCGGCCCCGTGGCGGGCACTCTGGACGGCATGCCGGATCGCGCGGAGCTCGACGCCTTCTACCGCCGCTACAACGGGCTGTGCAACGAGCACGACTTCGACCGGCTCGGCGAGTTCGTGGCCGAGGACGTCCGGGTCGACGGCGAGGCCCGCGGCCTTGCCGGCTACACCGACGCCCTCCGCGAGGTCGTCCGCGCGTTCCCCGACTACCGCTGGGATCTGCGCCAGCTGCTCGTCGACGGCGACTGGATCGCCGCCCACTTCATCGACACCGGAACCCATCGCGACGTCGTCGCGGGCATACCCGCGACCGGCCGCGTCGTCCGCACCCAGGAGTTCGCGTTCTACCGCGTCGAGGACGGGAAGATCGCCGAGGTCTGGGGCACCGCCGACGACCTGCTGCTGCTCCGCCAGCTGCAGGACTAGCTCCGCAGCTGGTTGATCTTGTCGCGGGCGACCGTGGCGAGGGTGGCCACCTTGTTGGGCTCGCCGCGCAGGAATGCCTCGGTGAACTTCTTGGCCTGCTCGTACTCGACCTTGCCCGGCATCGGCGGCTCGTTCGCGTTGACCGTGCAGTCGACCAGCGCCGGCCCGGGATGGGCGAGGGCGCCGCGGACCGCGGCCTCCAGCGCGCCGGGCTCGGTCACCTTCACGCCGTACGCGCCGCAGCTGCGGGCCCAGGCCGCGAAGTCCGCCTCCGGCGCCTCGTGCCGTACGGCGAACTCCGGATAGCCGAGCACGATCTGCTCCCAGCGGATCTGCCCGTAGCCGTTGTTGTTGTCGATGATCACCTTCACCGGCAGCTGGTACCGGACCGCGGTGAGGAAGTCGGCCATGAGCATCGCGAAACCGCCGTCCCCGACGAACGCGATCACCTGCCGGCCCGGGTACGCATGCTGGATGCCGATCGCGTACGGCATACCGGGCGCCATCGAGGCCAGGTTGCCGGACAGGTAGAACTCCCGTCCGCCG
>DASYKU010000038.1 GCA_035995165.1 Mycobacteriales bacterium | reverse complement strand
GTGTTGACCGCCATGCGTGTCCACCTCGTCGGGTCCGACCGGACCCCCGTGGCCCGGCGCCGTCGCGATCCTAGGGACACTGGCGCGATGCGTATGTCGGACCTGCCGATCCCGGACACCGCGGCGACCCGCTCGGCCGAGGAGGTCCTGCGCCGGTACGCCCCGCCCGCGCTCGTCCACCACGCGATCCGGTCGTCCCTGTTCGCCGCCGCGTACGGGCTCAGCACGGACGTGGAGTTCGAGCCGGAGCTGCTGCGGGTGGCCTCGCTGCTGCACGACCTCGGGCTGGAGGAGCCCTTCGACAGCCACCGGCTGCCGTTCGAGACCGCGGGCGGTCATCTGGGCTGGGTGTTCGGGGCGGGCGCGGGCTGGCCGCCGGAGCGGCGGGAGCGGCTGTCGGAGGTGATCGTCCGGCACATGTGGGACGACGTCGACCCCGGGTACGACCCGGAGGGGCACCTGCTGGAGCGGGCGACCAGCCTGGACATCTCCGGCCGGCGGCTGGCGCAGTGGCCGGCGGACCTGCGGGCCGAGGTGCTCGCGGCCTACCCGCGGCTGGACCTGGCCGAGCGGTTCACGGCCTGCTTCGCCGACCAGGCCGCCCGCAAGCCGGACAGCTCCGCGGCGGCCGCGATGCGCAGCGGTCTCGCCGCCCGCATCGCCGCCAACCCGCTGGAGGCCTGACGGTCAGGACTTCGGGGTCTGGGTGAACCGCAGGTGGTTGCCGGACGGGTCGCGGAACGCGCAGTCCCGGCCGTACGGCTGGTCGATCGGCTCCTGGATGACCTCGGCCCCCTTGCCGCGCAGCTCCTCGAACGCCGCGTCGCAGTCGTCGGTCGCGAAGATCAGCCCGGGCGTGAGGCCTTTCGCGACCAGCTCGATCGCCGCCTGCACGTCCTCCGGCGGGCTGAACGGCGCGCCCGGCAGGAGCAGGCCGATCTCCAGCCCGGCCTGCTCCGGCGCGCCGACGGTCAGCCAGCGCATGCCGTCGAAGGACACGTCGTTGCGCTTCTCCAGGCCGAGCACGCCGGTGTAGAAGGCCAGCGCGGCGTCCTGGTCGTGGACGGTCAGGAAGCAGTGGTTCACGGTGAGGTTCATGCCGCAGAGCCTGCCGCGGGCCGCCGGGTGGTCGCTTCTCGAAAACCGCTTCAGTGCCGGCTGGGCCGCGACATCCGCTTGGTGAAGCAGGCCGGCACCCGGGCCAGCGCCTGGTGGTCCCGGGCCCGGTACGCACTCGGGGTCTCGCCGACCAGCTCGGTGAAGCGGGCGCTGAAGGAACCCAGCGACGTACAGCCGACCATCATGCAGACGTCGGTCACGGACAGGTCGCCGCGCCGCAGCAGCGCCTTCGCCCGCTCGATCCGCCGGGTCATCAGGTAGCTGTAGGGACTCTCCCCGTACGCCTTGTGGAACTGGCGGGAGAAGTGCGCCGGCGACATCAGCGCGACCCGGGCCAGCGCGTCGACGTCCAGGGGCCGGGCGAAGTCGCGGTCCATCGCGTCGCGGGCGCGGCGCAGGTGGGCGAGGTCCTCGGGTGCCACCGGCCCAGCATGCCAGCCGGCCCGGAACTGTCGTAGCCCTCCGCTACAACGGCGCCATGACCGAGATCCCGTACGACCGCATGCTGGAGCTGATCGAGGGTCGCAGCGCCGCGCTCCGCTCCGCGCTGGCCGCCGCGCTCGCCGAGCGCGTCCCGTCCTGCCCCGACTGGACCGGTCGCGACCTGATCGCGCACCTCGGCGAGGTGCAGCGGTTCTGGGCCGTCGCGGTGGTGGCCGGGAAGCCGGAGATCGCGCCCGAGGACGACGACGTGCCCGAGCGGGAGCCGACCGGTGACCTGCTCGACTGGTCCGAGCGCTCCACCGGCGCGTTGCTGGACGCGTTGCGGGACGCCGGCCCGGACCGCCCGGTCTGGTCCTGGTGGGGCCCGACGACCGCGGCCCGGGTCGCCCGGCACCAGCTCCAGGAGGCCGGCGTGCACGCCTGGGACGCCGAGGACACGATCGGCCGGTCCGGCCCGCTGCCGGCCGAGATCGCCGCCGACGGGGTGGACGAGTTCCTCTCCGTCGAGGTGCCGACCAACGGGACGTGGCCGCATCCGGCGGCCGCCGTCGGCCTGACCGCCACCGACGCGCCCGCGGACGACCGGCGGGTCGTCCTCGTCCCGGCCGGCGGGACGCTGGAGCCGGGACCGGCGACCGGCAACGCGGTGCTGGGCGGCAGCGCGAGCGACCTGATCCTCGCGCTGTACGGTCGGCGCCCGGTGGACAGCCTCGTCGTCACCGGCGACCCCGAGGTCGCCCGGCAGTTCCTGGGGTGGTTCACGACCCAGTGAGGGGGATGCGACCGTGCCGACCCGCCGGCTGACCGTCCGGGCGCCGCTGAGCTTCGATGCCGTCCGGGCCGAGCTGGAGGTGCCGGCCGGGTTCCCGGCCGACGTGCTGGCCGAAGCGGCCGCGGCGCAGCCGGCGTTGCCGGCGCTCGACGCGACCGACGTCCCGTTCGTCACGGTCGACCCGCCCGGCAGCCGCGACCTGGACCAGGCCGTGCACATCGCGGCCCGTGCGGGCGGCGGGTTCCGGGTCAGCTACGCGATCGCCGACGTGGCCGCGTTCGTCCGGCCCGGCGGCGCGGTCGACCTCGAGGCCCGCACGCGCGGCCAGACCCTCTACAGCCCGGACCTGCGCACGCCGCTGCACCCGCCGGTCCTCGGCGAGGGTGCCGCCAGCCTGCTGCCGGACCAGATCCGCCCGGCCGTGCTCTGGCGGATCGACCTCTCCCCGGACGGCGAGGTCGCCGCGGTGGACGTCCGGCGGGCGCGGGTGCGCAGCCGGGCCCAGCTGGAGTACGCGGGCCTGCAGGCCGCGGTCGACGCCGGCACCCCGCCCGAACCGCTGGCGCTGCTGCAGCAGGTCGGCGAGCTCCGCCTGGCGCTGGCCCGGGCCCGGCACGCGACCGAGCTGGAGGTGCCGGAGCAGGAGATCGTCCCGGCGCCCAGCGGCGGCTGGACCTCGGAGTTCCGCCGCGAGCTGCCGGTCGAGCGCTGGAACGCGCAGGTCTCGCTGCTCACCGGCGCCTGCGCGGCGACGATCATGCTCGACGGCGGGCTCGGGCTGCTGCGCACGCTGCCGGCGCCGCGGCCGGAGGACGTCGCGGCGCTGCGGAAGCTCGCGCCGGCGCTCGGGGTGCCGTGGCCGGCCGGGGCCGAGCCCGGGGACGTGATCTCCGCGCTGGACGGCGCCACCCCCGGTCAGGCCGCGTTCCTGGAGCACGCGTCGGTGCTGCTGCGCGGGGCCGCGTACACGCCGTTCGAGGGGACGCCGCCGGCCGACCCGCTGCACCACGCCGTCGGTATGCCGTACGCGCACGTCACCGCGCCGATCCGGCGGCTGGTCGACCGGTTCGGCAGCGAGGTCTGCCTGGCGCTGGCGGCCGGGACACCGGTGCCGGACTGGGCCCGTGCGGCCCTGCCGGAGCTGAACGCGCTGATGGCGGCGAGCAACCGGCAGGCCGGCGCGCTGGAGCGGGCCGTGGTCGACGCCACCGAGGCCTGGCTGCTGGCCGGGCAGGAGGGTCGCGACTTCCCGGCCGTGGTCCTGGACGCGGGCAGGGACAAGGGCACGATCGTGCTGGCCGAGCCGGCCGTACGGGCCACCTGCAGCGGTGCCGACCTGCCGGTCGGGGAGTCGATCACCGCCCGGCTGGAGGTGGCCGACCCGGACAAGAGGCTGGTGCGGTTCGGGCGGGCGCCCGTCGCGTAGGTTCGGCTGATCACCGATCGTGAGGGAGTCGCCGTGCCGGACGTCAAGGAGCTCACCATCGGCGTGCTCGGCGGGACCGGTCCGCTCGGCGCCGGCCTGGCCCGGCGGTTCGCCGCGGCCGGTGTGGCCGTCGTGGTCGGCTCCCGGGACGCCGCCAAGGGCGCCCGGATCGCCCAGGAGATCCTGGCCGACGTGCCGCACGCGGACGTGACCGGCTCGGACAACGCCGAGGTCGCCCGGCAGGCGGACGTCCTCGTCGTGGCCGTGCCGTACGAGGGGCACGCCGAGCTGCTGCGCGGGCTGGCCGCCGTGCTGGCCGGCAAGATCGTCGTCGACGCGGTCAACCCGCTCGGCTTCGACAAGCAGGGCGCGTTCCCGCTGCACGTGGACGAGGGTTCGGCCGCCCAGCAGGCCGCCGCGCTGCTGCCGAACAGCCGGGTCACCGCCGCCTTCCACCACGTCAGCGCGCCGCTGCTGAACGACCTGGCGGTGCCGCAGGTCGAGCTGGACGTGCTCGTCCTGGGGGAGGGCGAGGACCGGGAGGCGACCGACACCGTGCAGGCGCTGGCCGAGCTGATCCCGGGCGTGCGCGGGATCTACGGCGGGCGGCTGCGCAACGCGCACCAGATCGAGGCGTTCACGGCCAACCTGATCGCGATCAACCGGCGCTACAAGGCGCACTCGGGCGTCCGCGTCACCGATGTCTGAGGACGATCTCGGAGCGCCGGTCGTGCTCGGCCCGGTGCGCCGGGTCGTCTCGCTGGTGCCGTCGCTGACCGAGTCGGTCGCGGCGAGCGTGCCCGGCCTGCTCGTCGGCGCGACCGACTACTGCACCCACCCGGCCGGGCTGGACGTCGCCCGGGTCGGCGGCTCGAAGTACCCCTCGGTGGAGGCAGTCAGGGCGCTGAAGCCGGACCTCGTCCTGGCCAACGCCGAGGAGAACCAGCGGGACGACATCGAGGCGCTGCGGGCGGACGGGATCCCGGTCTGGGTGACCGCCCCGGCCACGCTGGCCCAGGCGTTCACCAGCCTGCGGCGGATGCTGGCCGCCTGCGGTGTGGCCGACGTCCCGTGGCTCGAGGAGGCCCGCCGGGCCTGGTCCTCGACGTACGACGGCTCGGCCCCGGTCCGGACCGCCGCGGTGCCGATCTGGCGGCGGCCCTGGATGGTGCTCGGGCCGCGGACGTTCGCCGGGGACGTGCTGCGGCACCTCGGGGTGGCCAACGCGTACGAGTGGGCCGAGGAGCGCTACCCGCGGGTGACGGCCGAGGACATCCGCGGCTCCGGCGCGGACCTGGTCGTGCTGCCCGACGAGCCGTATGCGTTCAGCGCCGCCGACGGGCCCGAGGAGTTCCCCGGCCTGGACGTCGCGCTGGTCAGCGGCCGGCACCTGACCTGGTACGGGCCGTCCCTGCTGGCGGCCCGGGACCTGCTCGAACGCCAGCTGGCCGAGGTCCTGCGCACGAGCGGGTAGCCTCGGCCGCCGATCGACCGAGGGGAGCAGCCGTGCACGCCAGTCCCGGCCGGTCGCGCCGGTCCCGCGGCCCGCTGCTGGCGGCGCTCGCGGTGGCGCTGGTCCTGGTGCTCGGCGCCGGGGTCGCGGTCGCGCTGAGCCGGCGGGACACTCCCGTTGCCGCTCCGTCCGCGGTGCCGTCGGCGATCGCGACCGCGGGAACGGTCGCGCCGGCCGCCACCCGGCCGACCACCCCGGCCCCGGCGACGACCACCCCGGAGCCGACCCCGTCCTGCGGAGTCTGGGGTTGCACGGTCCAGCACCGGCTCGACGCCGCGGCGAAGCTGGTCGCGACCGAGCCGGGCAAGCTCGGCGTCACCGTGCTGGACCGGCGGACCGGTGCGGTCTGGGAGGCCGGCACCGCGAGCCACCTCATGTGGGCCAGCTCGACCCCGAAGCTCGCCATCGCGGCGAGCCTGCTGGAGCGGCAGCGCGCCGGCGAGATCACCCTGGACGCGAAGGCCCGCCAGGACCTGGCCGCGATGCTCGCCGTCTCCGACGACGACGCCGCCGACGCCCTCTGGGACCGGTACGGCGGCGCGTCCCTGCTGCCCCGCTTCCGCGACCGGTACGGCATGACCGGCGCGACGTTCGTCCCCGGCTTCCCGCAGCGCTGGGGCTTCATCAAGCTGTCCACCCGCGACCTGCGCGCGCTCATGACGTACGTGCTGACGAGGACGAACGCGGCCGACCGGGCCTACCTGGTGAACGCGATGCGGACGACCGGCCCGATCCAGCACTGGGGCGTCTGGGCGGCCGGCGCGGCCCAGCAGGCCGGCGCCAAGGACGGCTGGTCGATCGAGTACGACGGCGGCGTCCAGCACTGGTGCACCAGCTCGGTCGGCTTCGCCGGCCCGGGGGAGCGGTACGTCGTCGCGGTCATGGACGACCTCCCGCCGGGCACGGGCGAGGCCCCCGGGGTCCACGCCACCAGCGACGTCGTCGCCACGATCTTCGGCGCGCACACCCCCGCGACCGTCACCGTCCCCGACGAGTCGACCGGCCGCTGACGGCCGGCGGCCAGGTCGTGTCTCCCAACCGTCCGGACGCAACGACCGCCTCTGCCGAGGTGCGTGCATCCTCCTTCGGGCCAGATTCCGGATGGCCGCTTGGCGGTCGGGGTGTCGACTGCTGGTAAGGCGGCTGCCGGCGCGTCGTCCGTGGCTGGCCGGCCCGTCGCCGATGAGGAGTCCCAGGCAGTCAAGGTGGTTGCCCGGGTGCGGACGACGCTGTCCAGCACGCCTTGCTGGTGCGTCACCGCCCGGAGCCCTTCCCCGGCCACCGCCGCGGACGCCCTGGCCGCCGTTCCTCGGCGGCCGCAACCGTCAGCGCGGCAGGAACCGCTCCAACGCGGCGTTCGGCTCGCGCCCGCGAGCGGGCGCACAGCCACCGAATTCGGTCTAGCGCAGTGACCCGAACGCCGCTCGGAGCTCGGTGGCGAACAGCTCCGGCTCCTCCCAGGCGGCGAAGTGACCGCCCCGCTCGGCTTCGTGGAAGTACGTCAGGGTGGGATAGCTGTGCTCGACCCAGCTGCGCGGAGCCCGGAACAGCTCGCCGGGGAACGTGGTGTAGCCGGCCGGCACCGTGACCGGTTTGGCCGCCAGGGCCGCCGCGGTCTCGGCGTCGGCCACGCCGTAGCTGTCCCAGTACGATCGCGCCGCCGAGGCGCCCGTCCCGGTCAGCCAGTAGAGCGTGACGTTGTCGAGGATGTGATCCCGGGTGAGGTTGCCGCTGGGCTTCCCGTCGACGAACGCACCGGCGATCTTGTAGTAGGCGTCGGTGTCGTGGTCGATCATCCAGGCGGCCAGGGCGACGGGTGAGTCCAGCAGCGCGTAGCCGATCGTCTGCGGCCGGGTCGCCTGCTCCACGAAGTAGCCGTTGCCGGTCGCGTTGAACTCGGCGAGCTGGCCGGCCGCCGCGCGCTCCTCGTCGGTGTCCGTCGACTGTGGCGCGCCCAGCGCGGGCGCGAGCAGGTTGGTGTGGATACCGACCAGCCCTTCAGGGGCCTGGCGACCCATTGCGTCGGTGACGCCGGCGCCCACGTCGCCGCCCTGGGCGACGTACCGGGTGTAGCCGAGGCGGCGCATCAGCTCGGCCCACGCGCGCCCGATGCGTCCGAGGTCCCACCCGGTCTCGGTCGGCTCGGCCGAGAAGCCGTAGCCGGGCACGGACGGCAGCACGAGGTCGAACGCGTCCTCGGCGCGTCCGCCGTGCGCGGGCGGATCGGTGAGGGGGCCGACGGAGTCGACCATCTCGACGACCGAGCCGGGCCAGCCGTGCGTCATGATCAGCGGCAGCGCATTCGGGTGTGGGGACTTCACGTGGATGAAGTGGACGTCCCCGCCGTCGATCTCGGTCTTGAACTGCGGCAGCGCGTTCAGCTTCGCCTCGCACCGGCGCCAGTCATAGTCGCCCACCCAGTACCGAACCAGCGCCTGCATCGTCGCCAGCTGTACGCCCTGGGAACGGTCCGACACCGGCTCCTTGGTCGGCCAGCGCGTCGCGTCGATGCGGCGGCGCAGCTCGGTGAGCTTCTCCTCCGGGATCTCGACCCGGAACGCGCGGACGTCGGTCATGGCGGACATGCACTCTCCTCGATTGGCCGCGGTCGGAACCCCCGTGGTGCAGTCGAGCCGATGCTGCCGCGCGCCGTCAACCGTGGATACCGGTCGCCGTCGGCGACCAGTCGCTGCGCGACGTGCCGGCCGATGCCGTTGCTGCCCTCGACCGCCCAGACCCGCTGCGGCCAACGCCTTGAGTCACTCCGGGTAACCCTGACCGTCAGTACCAATCCACGTCGCAACGCAGGCTTCGTTGCCGTCCGGATCGGCCAGGATCCACCAGGACGGTGCCGGCTCGTCGCTGACCAGCCGTCCGCCGGCGGCCAGGGCGGCCACGACGCGGGCCTCGGCCTGGTCGTGCGGCACCCAGACGTCGACGTGGATCCGGCCGTGCCCGGGACGGGACGTCTCCAGGTGCTGGAAGCACACCACAGGCTGCCGGGCCAGCGGGTCGTTGAGCTCGCCGTCGACCTCGTCCAGCCCGAGCACGGCGCGCCAGAACGGCACGATCGCGGCCGGGGCCGTCGACCCGATGTTGAGGACCATGTTCCCGATCCGGGACGGGTCGGCGACGAGGCCGCGCTCGCCCGCCACCTCGGAGATGGCCCGGGCCGCCGCCACGTCGAGAGTGCTGAGCCCGCCCGGTCTCGGCCCGAACGTATTCAGGCGCACCATGACGCCGGTGCTGCGCGCGTCGAGATCGGGCGGGTGATCCACGCACTCGGGGAGGGCCGCGACGGAGAGTGCGAACGTCAGTCCGGTCGCGAGGTCGGGAGCGCCGAACCAGGCGCTGGCACCACCGTCGCAGACGCGCCACTGTGACAAGCCCTCAGAATGGAACGCCCGTGCGGTGATGTGAACGGCCATCCGCCCAACTTAGAAGCAGTCGCTTCGCCAGAGCGCAAGGCGGAGGCGAAGACACACCTAGACACTGCAACGCGACCTAGGTCCGGAGGTAGGAGGCGCCGTTGAGGTCGAGGATGGCGCCGGAGGCCCACTCCGCCTCGGCCGAGGCCAGGTAGAGCACCGCCGCCGCGACCTCGTCCGGCCGCGCCACCCGGTCGAACGGCGACTGCGCCCGGAGCTCCGGCCCGCGCGGCGACTTCAGCCACTCGTTGCCCATGTCCGTCTCCACGAACCCGGGCGCGACCGTCGAGACCGCGATCCCGTCTCCGGCCAGCGCGAGTGCCAGCGACTGCCCGAGCGCGTTCAGCCCCGCCTTCGAGGCCCCGTACGCCGGCTGCTCCGGCTCGCCCCGGAACGCGCCCCGGGAGGACACGTTCACGATCCGGGCGCCGGCGGAGCGGCGCAGGAACGGCAGCGCGCAGAACGTGACGTTGGCCGTTCCGAGCAGGTTGACGCCGACGGTCCGGGTCCAGGCCTGCTGCCACTGCTCGTACGTCACCTCGCCCGGCGGGTGCGGCACGATCGAGGCCGCGTTGTTCACCAGCACGTCCAGCCCGCCCAGGCCGGTGGCCGCGTCGCCGACGAACGCGGACACCGCCGCGGGGTCGGCCAGGTCGCCGGCCACGACCACGTGCCCGTCCCCGGCCAGCATCCCGACCGTCTCCACGGCCAGCCCGGCCGAGTCCCGGTGGTGCACCGCCACCCGGTCCCCGGCGGCCGCGAACGCGATCGCCACCGCCCGGCCCACGCCCCGCGAGGCACCCGTCACCAGCACCGCTCGTCCCGTCACCGGCTGACCGTACCCGGCGTGTCCGGCACGATCCGGCCCCTCATCGGAGGGAGGATTTCCGGCATGACGTCCGCGCTGCAGCTCGAGCTGGGAGAACCGGACCGGCTCGCGGAGCTGGGCCTGGACGTGGAGACGCTGCACCGCGCGGTCCGGGCCGGGATCGCCGCCCGCGCCACCCGGACCGACCTCGCGCCGCGCAACGCCCAGGGGACCGACCTGGTCTCGCACACGGTCGAGGAGTTCCGGCTGCTGACCGACGAGCGGGGCTGGAGCGCGGACTGGGCCGGCGGCCAGGAGCGCACGGTCTCCCCGGACGGCCGGACCGCGGTGATCGTCTCCACCGGGGCGGGAGCGGTCGGCGACCCCCGCGGCGAGGTCCGGACGGCTCACCCCAAGGGCCCGCTGATGCGGGAGGCGGTGACCGAGAACCTCGGCTTCGTGCAGGAGGAGTTCCCGCTCGGCCTGCGCCCGGAGCCCGGCCCGGCCAGCCGCCGGCTGTGCTGGGTGCTGCTGGTCAAGGTCGAGCCCGGCCGCGCCGACCTGGAGCTGTCGGTGCCCAACGGCATGCGCGAGGGTGTCGTCGACTCCTGGGCCGAGCGGATCCCGCTGCCGCCGTTGCTGCTGGCGCCGGAGGCCGACCCGGACGACCCACCCGGCGACCTGGACGTGCCGGTCGAGTTCAAGGGCTGAGCCGGTGCTGACCCCGTCCCGGCTGCGGCTGGCACGGCACCGGCGGGCGCTCACGCTGACCGCGCTGGCCCGCAGGTCGGGCGTGCCGCTGCGGACCCTGTCCGCGTACGAGAACGCGCACCACTCGCCGCCGCCCGCGACCGTCGCCCGGCTGGCCGCGGCGCTCGACGTCGACGCGGCCTTCCTGGCCGGCGACGACGTCGACCTCCTCGACCCGGACGTGGTGAGCTTCCGCAAGCTCAGCCGGACCACGGCCGGCCGCCGGGACGCCGCGCTCGCGGCCGGCCGGATCGCGATCGAGATCGCCGACTGGGTCGAGCGCCGGTTCACGCTGCCGGCGCCGGACCTGCCCACGCTGGAGAAGCACGAGCCGGAGACCGCGGCGGAGATCGTCCGGCGGCGCTGGGGGCTGGGGGAGCGGCCGCTGCCCAGCGCCGTGCACCTGCTGGAGGCGCACGGAGTCCGCGTCTTCTCCCTCGCCGACGACTGCCGGGAGGTCGACGCGTTCTCGCTCATCCGGGACGACCGGCCGTTCGTTTTCCTCAATACCGACCGGTCCGCGGAACGGCAGCGCTTCGACGCCGCGCACGAGCTCGGCCACCTGCTGCTGCACTCTGGCGCGGCCCGGGTGCACGGCCGGGACCGGGAGGCGGAGGCGAACCGGTTCGCGGCCGCGTTCCTGATGCCGCGGCGGGCCGTGCTCGCGCAGGGGCTGCGGGAGGCGACGGTCGAGGCGATCCTGGTGGCCAAGCGGCCCTGGGTCGTCTCGGCGATGGCGCTGACCCACCGCCTGCACGAGCTGCACCTGCTCTCGGACTGGAACTACCGCACCACCTGCGTGGCGCTGGCCCGCGACGGCTACCGCACGGCCGAGCCCGGCGGGGCGGCGCCGGAGGTGTCCCAGGTGCTGACCAAGGTGCTGGCCGGGCTGCGCGACCGCGGCGGGGTCGGCGAGCTGACCGCGCACCTCGGCCTGTCCGCGGACGAGCTGAGCCGGCACCTGTTCGGACTGGTGCCGGCCGTGCTGACCGGCGGCGCGGAGACCTCTCCGCGCCGCGCGGTCCTGCACGTCGTTCCCTAGCTGTACGAGTGCTCCGGCCCCGGGTAGCCGCCGGTGCGGACGTCCTCGGCGAACTCGGCGACCGCGCCCTGCAGCACCCCGCGCAGGTCGGCGTACTTCTTCACGAACCGCGGCAGTGGGCCCTCCCGCAGGCCGGCCATGTCCTGCCAGACCAGCACCTGGGCGTCGCAGTCCGGACCGGCGCCGATGCCGACGGTCGGGATCGTGAGCTCGCCGGTGACCCGCTTCGCGGTGTCGGCCGGCACCATCTCCAGCACCACCGCGAACGCCCCGGCCGCCTGCAGCGCGACCGCGTCGTGGAAGACCTCGTCCCCCGCGGCCCCGCGGCCCTGCACCCGGTAGCCGCCGAGCGCGTGCTCCTTCTGCGGGGTGAAGCCGATGTGCGCCATCACCGGGACGCCGGCGCCGACGATCGCGGCCACGTGCCTGGCCACCGCGGCGCCGCCCTCCAGCTTCACCGCGTGCGCGCCGGTCTCCTTCATGAACCGGACCGCCGTGTCGACCGCCTTCTCCGGGCTCGACTCGTACGAGCCGAAGGGCAGGTCGGCGACGATCAGCGCCCGCGTGGTGGCCCGGACGACCGCCTTGGCCAGCGGGATCAGCTCGTCGACGCTGACCCGCAGCGTCGACTCGTAGCCGTAGACGTTGTTGGCCGCGGAATCGCCCACCAGCAGCACCGGGACGCCGGCCCGGTCGAAGATCTCCGCCGCGTACTGCTCGTACGCGGTGAGCATGGGCCACTTCTCGCCGCGACGCTTGGCGTCGGCCAGGTGGTGGGTGCGGACCCGCTTGCCGGCCGGGCCGCCGTACAGGGTTGGTTCCGTCATCGTGCCCATCCCTCCTCGAGGCCTGCTCCGTCGCAGGTCCCCGGGCTCTGCAGAAAGCGTGACACGGCTGGCCTACCCTCGCCGCGTGGTGTCCGTCACGGTCGAGCGGCTGGAGACGCCGCGCGGGGAGCTGGTGCTGCGGCGCGACGGCGAGCATCACGAGATCGTCAGCAACGGGATGTTCCTGATGGACACGCGGGACGGGCGGTCGGAGCGGGAGCTGGTCCGGGCCGCCGTCCGCGGGCCGGGCGCGCGGATCCTCATCGGTGGGCTCGGCGTCGGCTTCTCGCTGGCCGAGGCGCTCACGCTCGACCCGGCTGCGGTCACCGTGGTCGAGATCGAGCCGGCCGTGGTGCGCTGGAACCGCGAGCACCTCGGCACCGCCGCGGCCCTGGACGACCCGCGGGTCACCCTCGTCGTGGCCGACCTGGCGGACGCGCTGCACGCGCCCGGGACGTACGATGCGATCTGCCTGGACGTGGACAACGGTCCGGAGTGGACGGTCACAGTGGACAACGCGGCCCTCTATGACGAACCCGGACTGTCCGCAGTGGACCGCCGGCTCGCGCCGGGCGGCACGCTCGCGGTCTGGAGCGCGAACCGGGCCCTCGCGTTCGAGGCCCGCCTCCACGCCCGGTACGCGTCGGTCGCCCTGATCGAGATCCCGGTCGCCCGCGGCGAACCCGACGTCGTCTGGACCGCCTGCACGCCCCGCATCTGACCCGAGCCGGGCTTGGACGCGCCGGCATCCGCCCCGCACGCGCCGGCACCCGCCCGGACGCGCCGGCATCCGCCCCGCCCGGACGCGCCGGCATCCGCCCCGCCCGGACGCGCCGGCACCGCCCGGATGCAACCGGCGGCGGGACGGGCGCGGGGGACTAAGAGACGCCCTCGGGTGGGTCGGCGGGGCCGGCGGACGGCGGGGGAGCGTGCTCGCCGACGGTCTCCGGCGGCGCCGTCTCGGCCCAGCGGGAGCTGATCGGCAGCCGCCGGTCCCGCCCGAACGCCTTGAGGGAGATCTTCGGACCCGGCGGGTACTGCCGCCGCTTGTACTCGGCCCGGTCCACCAGCCGGATCACCTGCTCGACCAGCGTCGGGTCGTGCCCGGCCGCGACCAGGTCGGCCCAGCCGAGGTCCCGGTCGACGTAGTCGGCCAGCACCGCGTCCAGCACCGGGTAGTCCGGCAGCGAGTCGGTGTCCAGCTGCCCCGGCCGCAGCTCGGCCGACGGCGGCTTGCTGATCGAGTTCTCCGGGATCGGCGGGGTCTCGTCCCGCTTCGACGCCGCCTCGTTGCGCCACCGGGCGAGCTTCCAGACCAGCGTCTTGGGTACGTCCTTGATCGGCGCGTACCCGCCGACGCTGTCGCCGTAGAGGGTGGAGTAGCCGACCGCGAGCTCGGTCTTGTTGCCGGTGGCCAGCACCAGGTGACCGTCCTGGTTGGACAGTCCCATGAGGAGGGTGCCGCGGACGCGCGCCTGCAGGTTCTCCTCGGCCAGCCCGGTCAGCGTCACCGCGGACAGGTACGCCTCCACCATCGGCGCGATCGCCACCTGCCGGTAGCCGCAGCCGATCCGCTGGGCCAGGTCGGCCGCGTCGTCCTTGGAGTGCTCGGACGAGTACGACGACGGCATCGACACGGCGAAGACGTTCGACGCCCCGATCGCGTCGGCGGCGATGACCGCGGTGACGGCCGAGTCGATGCCGCCGGACAGCCCGAGCGTGACCGTGCGGAAGCCGTTCTTGCGGACGTAGTCGCGGGTGCCGGTGACCAGTGCCTCCCAGACCTCCTCCTCGTCGACCAGCCGCTCGGCCGACGCGATCCCCGGGATCGCGGGCCGGACCGGCGCGGGCTCCTCGGAGACCCGGTGCCGCTCCACGGTCATGCCGAGCACCGGCCCGGTCACCGTGCCCCGCTCACCCGGCACCTGGACGTCCCGGACGAACAGCAGCTCCCGGTACTGCGGGGCCCGGGCCAGCAGGCTCCCGTCCGCGCCGACGATCATCGAGTCGCCGTCGTAGACCAACTCGTCCTGCGCCCCGACCATGTTCACGTACGCGATGGCGCTGCCGGCCTCGGCCGCGCGCCGGGCCGCGAGCGGCAGCCGCGCGTCGTCCTTGTTCCGCTCGTACGGGGAGCCGTTGATGCAGCTGATCAGGCCGACCTCGGCCCGCGCGGCGACCGCGAACGGGCCGCCGTCCTGCCAGAGGTCCTCGCAGATCGTCAGCGCGACGTCGACCCCGTGCAGCCGGACCACGACGAACCGGTCGCCGGGCACGAAGTAGCGCGCCTCGTCGAAGACGCCGTAGTTGGGCAGGTGGTGCTTGAAGTACGTCGCCTGGACCGTGCCGTCGTACAGCAGCGCGCAGGCGTTGCGGGGGCCGCCGTCGGAGTCGACGTAGCCGACGATGACCGCGAGCCCGCCCAGCCCCTCGTCCTTCAGCCGGACGGCCAGCTCGTCGCGGGCCCGGACGCTGGCGGCCCGGAACGACTCCCGCAGCACCAGGTCCTCGGGCGGGTAGCCGGTCAGCGCCAGCTCCGGGAACAGCACCAGGTCGACCCCGGACCCGGCCGCCTGGCGGGACCAGGTCAGCACCGTCTCCGCGTTGCCGGCCAGGTCGCCGACGGTCGTGTCCACCTGAGCCAGGCCGATCCGCAACTGCGCCATACCCCCATTCTCCCCCGAGGGCGGACGGGGCAGGGCGTGGCCCGGGACTCAGGCCGAGGCGCGAGCGCCGGCGACCGCGTTGTCGGTCGAGCCGAACCGCACGTGCCGGGCCTCGCTGCCGATCGCGCTGAGCACGATCACCGCCAGGAGGACCGGGATGATCGTCACGGTCAGCGCGAACGGGTACCCGTGGGCGTCGGCCAGCCGCTCCTGGATCGGCAGGTTGAACGCGGCCAGGCAGTTGCCGAGCTGGTACGTCACGCCCGGGTAGAAGCCGCGGATCTCGTCCGGCGACAGCTCGGTCAGGTGGGCCGGGATCACGCCCCAGGCGCCCTGCACCATCATCTGCATCAGGAACGAGCCCAGGCACAGCCAGCCGACCGTGGACGAGTACGCGAACAGCGGCACGATCGGCAGCCCCAGCACCGCGGCCAGGATGATCGTCTTGCGCCGGCCGAAGCCCTGCGAGAAGCCGCCGGCGATGGTGCCGCCGACCAGCGCGCCGATGTTGTAGACCACCGCGATCCAGGTCGCGGTCGTCGCGGACAGCCCGATGCCCTCCTTGAGGAACGTCGGGTAGACGTCCTGGGTGCCATGGCTCATCCAGTTGAACGCCGTCATCAGCAGCACCAGGTAGACGAACCGGCGCACCACCGTCGGGTTCCGGAGGACCTCGCCGATGCTGGTCCGGGTCGAGCGCTCCCGCTTGTGCGTCTGCTCCCAGACCTCGGACTCCTGGACCCGGGACCGGATGAACAGGCTCACCAGCGCGGGCACGATCGAGAACGCGAACAGCCAGCGCCAGTCCAGCCCGAGCGCGGAGTGCAGAAGCAGGTAGAGCAGCGCGGCCGCGAGGTAGCCGATCGCGTACCCCTGCTGGAGGACGCCGGAGAAGAAGCCGCGCCGCTCGGCCGGCACCTTCTCCATCGCCAGCGCCGCGCCGAGGCCCCACTCGCCGCCCATGCCGATCCCGTAGAGCAGCCGCAGCACCAGCAGCACCGTGTAGTTCGGCGCGAAGGCGCAGGCGAAGCCCACGATCGAGTAGAACGCGACGTCGACCATCAGCGGCCGGCGCCGGCCGGCCCGGTCCGCCCACAGCCCGAAGATCAACGCGCCGACCGGGCGCATGATCAGCGTGACCGTGGTCAGGAACGCCATCCGGGTCAGCGAGACGCCGAAGTCCTTGGCGATGTCGGCGTAGACGAGGATGACGATGAAGTAGTCGAACGCGTCCATGGACCAGCCGAGCAGAGCGGCGAAGAACGCGTTGCGTTGCTCACCGGTCAGGGGCTGGCGGGCGGCGGCGGTGCTGCTGGCCATGTCGGACCTCCCGACTATCGGCTACCCAGCCCAATTCGGCCGTGCACCCAAAATGTTCTTTGCCTTTCGGTTTAGGCGGTGTCCGAGATGCCGGTTCGTACGCCGTGACGAACGTCGGTACGCCGGGGTCGCAGCCGCCTCCGCCGTACGGCTCCGGGCCGGTCCAGGGACGCCGGCGTCGTCTCGTCCGCCCCCGATCATCGGCGGCCTCATCGGGTTCGTCCGCGGTCTCGTGGCCTACACGAAGGCCTGACGCCGTACCGTCAGCGATATGGGACGGCGTGGGCTGCGGTGGCTCGGGGCGGTGGTCGTGGTCGCGGCGCTCGCCGGGTGCGCGGCGGCCCGGCCGGCGGCCCCGGCGCCGGCCCCGCCCGCTCCCGCGCCGGCGACGACCACCCACGGGCACAGCGCCCCCACGACGCCGGCGGCGCCGCTGCGGGCGGGGGAGCGGTTCAGCGCGCTCACGGTCGCCCGGCCGTACGCGCCGAAGCCGCCGAGCGGAGGGACCGACGAGTACCACTGCTTCCTGGTCGACCCGGGCCTGCGCGCGCCGACGTACCTGACCGGCAGCACGTTCCTGCCGACCAACACGGCGATCGTGCACCACGCGATCTTCTACCGGGTGGACGCGGCCGAGGTCCCCACCGCGCGGACCCTGGACGCGAAGACCGCGGCCGACGGCTGGACCTGCTTCGGCGGTACCGGCATCGGCGGCGACGATCCCGGCCGGCAGCTGGGCGGCGAGGACTGGGTCGCGGCCTGGGCCCCGGGCGGCCTCGGCGAGGACCAGACCCCGGCCGGCACCGGCTACCTGCTGCAGCCGGGCGACCAGCTGGTCATGCAGGTGCACTACAACCTGCTCAACCAGCCCGCCGGGCAGAGCGACCGGCCCGGCATCCGGCTGCGGCTCACGGCGGGCTCGGCCGATCTCACCCCGCTGCACACGACGCTGCTGCCGGCGCCGGTGGAGCTGCCCTGCCCGTCCGGCTCGCAGAGCGGGCTCTGCGACCGGACGCTGGCGCTGCTGGACGAGATGCGCCGGTTCGGGCCCGAGGCCGGCGGGACCGTCGCCGGGCTGACCCTGATCTGCGGCGGGCGGCCGAGGCCCGGCGCCACCCAGAGCTGCGACCACCAGGTGTCGACGCCCGGCCACATCTACGCGCTGGCCGGGCACATGCACCTGCTCGGCACCCGGATCACCGTGCAGCTCAACCCCGGCCGTCCCGGCGGCCGCACGCTGCTGGACGTGAATCCGTGGAACTTCCACGACCAGCGCAGCGTGGCGCTGCCGAAGCCGGTCGCGGTGGCCGCCGGCGACACGCTGCGGGTCACCTGCACCCACGACGCGAGCCTGCGGCCGCAGGTCCTGCCCGGGGTGGCGCCGCGCTACGTGCTCTGGGGCGACGGCACCACCGACGAGATGTGCCTCGGCATCGTCATCCGCGACTGACTCCGCAACCCCGCGACCCACCGCCGCGCATCCGGCCCCGGCCCGGCCCGGATGCGACTGGGGCCCGGATGCGACTGCGGACCCGGACCGGCCCGGCCCGGCCCGGCCTGGCCTGGACCAGCGGACCGGCCCCGGGCGTGACCCGGCCCGGACTGCACGAGGCGGTCCGGGCCGGGTGACCGAGCTGGGAGACCGGGGCTACGTGACCGGGACGCCGGCGATCTGGACGGGGCCGGCAGTCGGGTCGAGCTCGGTGGCCTGCGAGACCCCGGCCGGGGTCAGCACGTCCGTCGCCTTCGGCACCGTGTTCGGGTCGAGCCGACAGATCGGGCTGGTCCCGCCGGCCGCGCACACCCCGAACTGGAAGTCCTGCGGCGTCGGCTGGAACCCGCGGGCCCGGTCGGCGGAGAACCCGTCCTGCCCGTGCAGCACGACGCTGAACTGCCAGCCCGGCCCGGGCGTCCCGAGCGCGGCCAGCGGCACCACCGCGGTGATGAACCCGGAGGCCTGGCTGGCCTGGACCGAGACCGTGCCGAGCGAGGTCCCGGCCGCGTCCACGAACACGGGGTCGGCGAAGCCCTCGATCTCGATCCGCCGCGACCAGGCCGACGCGGGCGCGATCGTGTAGTTGCGGGACGCGAACGCGGCCGCGGTCGACGTGGCCCCGTCCGGCGTGTGCACGTACACGTCCAGGAGCTGGGCGCCGACCGGGGAGCCGAACGTCGGCGAGAGGTCCCGGACCTTGGCCCGCAGCAGCACGTTGTCGCCGTCCACGATCACCTGGAACCGCTGCAGGTCGAACGCGCCGGCGTGGAAGTCCGCCGCGGTCGGGTACGCGTACGTCCCCGGGCCGTTGTCGTCCCCGTCCGGGTCGGTCACGTCGAGCACGGTGGTGCCGGTGACGAACTCGGAGATGACCGTGCGACGGGCGTACCCGGTCGCGCCGGAGCCGGTGGTCGCGGCCACGGTCAGCACCGAGGTCCCGAACGGCGAGGGCACGGTGGCCGAGAACGCGCCGGTGTTGGACGCCCGCACGGTGGTCACGGTGGTGGCGCCGCCGGTGTCGGTCGGGGTCGAGGCGATGTCCACGGTCGCGCCGCGGGCGGTCGTCCCGGTCACGGTCACCGTGGCCGTCTGCACGGTCGTGCCGTCCGCGGGCGCGGTCAGCGTGACCGGGATCGAGGCCGGCGGGCCGTGCTTGACGTACCGGTCGGAGACGATCGAGGGCTGCTCCAGCGGCCGCCCGGCGCCGAGGCCGAGGATCAGCCGGGCCTGCTGGGCCTGGGCCCAGGTCAGCGGCGAGGACGAGCCGGCCGGCTTGCCGTTGACGAAGCCGATCGACGCGATGGCCGGGTCGGTGCCGAACGGCGAGGCGGCCAGGTCGGCGTTCTCCCAGGCCTGCTCGGGCATCAGGCCGACACCGGAGGTGGAGTCGTTCATCCCGACCAGCAGGGCCGCGGCGCCGGTGCGGTCACCGGTCTGCAGCTGCTGCTCGGCCCGTTCGCCGGACAGCACCGGCCAGTAGTGCCCGGAACCGGAGTTGCCGGTCGGCCAGGGCTTGCCGTCGGGCGCGCACTCGGTCGGGTCGCCCACGAAGCAGTCGCCGTACCCGTCCTCGGTGCCCGGGGTCGAGGTGCCGTACCGGTAGAAGCCGGTGCCGCTGTCGGTCCGGGTCCGGATCGTCTGGTCCACGATCGGCAGCGAGGCCAGCACGTCGGGGTCGTTCGCGGGCAGCTCGCCGAGCCGGGTCAGCTCCTGGAAGCCGGCGTCGACGATCGCGCGCTGGTCCGCGCTCGGGCCGCCGTTGCCGAGGTTGTACTCCAGGGCCTCGTTCGGGTCGCCGTTCTTGGACAGCCGGATGAAGTACCGACCCGACCCGTACGGACCGGTGGTGGTCACCGTCCAGCCCTTGATCGAGCGCTGGAAGAAGTCCGCGGTGGCCCGGTAGACGCGGGCGGAGGCCCGGTCGTTGTTCTGGTCGGCGATCCGGCCGGCCGCGACCAGGCCGGCGATCTCCGCGGCGATCGTGGACGGCGAGAAGCCGCCCTGCTCCTCCCACCGCTCCGAGCCGAACGACGGCCCGTGCGCGACGACGAAGTCGGCCGCCTTCTTGATGTGGTCGCGGTAGAGCGCGCGGTCGTTGCCGAGCCCGGACTGCCAGGCCATCAGGATCGGGTACGACGTCTCGTCCAGCTGGTCGCCGCCGGTGTCGGGCGCCTTCGCGCCGTTGAGCAGCGAGTTGCGCGGCATCCGGCCGTCGGCCAGTTGCTGCCGCTCGAACAGGAACCGGGTCGCGGCCTGGGCGGTCGCGGTGTCGCCGGCCACGAGCAGGCCGGTGAAGCCCTCGTACAGGTCGCGGGCGAAGACCTCCCGGTACGAGCCGAAGTACGTCGGCTTGCCGTCGGGCAGGTCACCGGCGCTGACGGCCTGGCCCCAGGGGCTGCCGAGGCCGGCCGCGATCGCGCCCGGGAACGTCTTGTCCTCGCTGGCCTTCACCACGTTGACCGAGAGGTAGTACTGCTGGGCCAGCTTCAGGCTCTGCGCGAGCGACAGCCCCGGCAGCCGCGCCGGCGGGCGCTGCAGGCGGGCGTCGTAGGCGATCCAGCCGGCCGCGTACCGGGCCAGGGTGGCGAGGAAGGGGGCGCGGGCGCTGGCCCCGGCGGTGCCGATCGCGGCGGCCGCGGTCTGGCCGTAGCCGAGCGCCAGGGTGAAGCTGCCGTCGCCGCCGCGGGCGACCTCGGCGGTCTGCACGACGTTGCCCTGCAGTGCGGTGGTCGGGCCGGACAGCGCGTGGTCCGCGTCGAGCTGGGCCAGGCCGTCGCTGGCCGTCCCGGCGTAGCCGCTGGACGCCGACCGGAACGGCCGGTCGCCGCGCAGCGCGCCGAACAGCGGCACGCCGTAGTCGCGGTTCACCGCGTTGGTGACCGTGTTCGGGTCCGAGCTGACCAGCGCGGTCGTGGCCGGGTCGACGGTCGCGTCGTCGGCGCCGCCGTTGGCCGGCCCGCCGCCGCCGTTGCCGTTCACGGTCGCGTCGTAGCGGACGAAGACCTTGAGGCCGGCCGGGCCTCGCAGCCGGGTGTGCATCACGACCGCGTTCCGGGCCGGGTCGGTGACGTAGTCGGTGACCAGCGTGTAGCCGCCGCGCTTGGGCGTGCTGGTGACCCGGCAGGACATCCCGCTCGGGTCCAGCGCCTTGGCCGTGTACGTCATGTCCCGCGTCTGCAGGTCCGTGAACGTCGACCCGTCGGTCACCGCGTACTGCAGCGTCTCGACGTTCGTGTTGTCCACGGTCGGCGCGTAGACGTCGGACAGCACGCCGTTCGCGACCGTGTACCAGACCTTCGACGTGGTGTTGCGGGCCGTGCCGACGCAGTCCTTGCGGGCCAGGTCGAAGTGCGACAGGGCCCCGGGCGCGCCGGCCGCGGGATCCGGTGGCGCCGCCTGGGCGGGGACGGCGGCGACCGCCGGCACCGCGAGCAGACCGGCGACGAGCGTTACGACGGTGCGCATCCGGGTCACCGGCGCATCACAGCACCGTGAGACCCCGGACACAACCCGTGCGCGTCCGTACCGGTCGATCCGGGGCGGCGGCACGACCGGAAGGTCGCCTCCGCCTCCGACCGGATCAGAGGTCGCGACGTCGCCGCCGCCCGCCGATCCGCTTACGCCCGGGCGGCGCGACCGGCGGGTCAGCGCAGACCGTCCATGTCGCCCAGCCAGAGGATGCGGAGGACCTCGACGCGCTGTTGGTCCTCGAGGACCAACCACACCGCCAGAATCCGTCCGTCGGCGAGCGCGATCGTTCTCAGATCACTGCCGGGACGACCGTAGAGGCGCCCGGCGTACGGCTGGATCGCCAGCAGGTCGACGAGCTCGGCGAGGCTCTTGAGCGCGTCCGGAGCCAGGCCGGCGAGCGTCGTGCGCGCCTCGTCGAGCAGGTTGACCTCGTACACCGATGAGCGGCGTCACAGGCCGAGTTCGGCGCGGACCTGGGCCCACGATGTGCTGGCGACCGGGAGGCCGGCGCGGAGTCGGTCGGCGGCCGCGAGCATGCGCTGGTGCGCGGGCCGGTCGGAGGCCAGGGCAGCGTGCTCCCACCACTGCTCGAGGACGTCCTGCACGGGTGTGAGGTCGAACTCCGCGGCGGCGCGGTCGAGAGCCGCTCGGTAGTCGCGCTCGAACTCGGCCCGATCCTCGCCGAACAGCGCGGCCCGGACGCCGGCGGGCGTCCGGGCCGGGAGGCTCGGATCCGCGCGATGGGAATCGGCGGCCACAGCCCTAGCGTAGGTCACGATCCCAGCGTAACGGCGCACCGGCGCCGTACCGCGGAGCTGACGAGGACCGGGGCACCGTGTTCAGAAGCCGCGTGTTCAGGAGCCGCGTTCGGAAGCCGCGCCGGTCAGGCGTTGTCGGTGACCCAGAGGGAGAGCAGGCCGCGGAAGTGGGACACGAAGCGGTCTTGTTCGTGGCCGGGGTAGGTGGTCTTGACGGTGTCGACGAGCAGGGCGTCGAAGTCGGGGGAGGTGACCCAGTCCCGGACGATCTCGTCCAGCGAGGCCAGCGAGGTCGCGCAGAACTCTTCGTACCGGTCCTTTTCGAAGTACTCGTCGGCCAGCGTCGCGTACGCCGCCAGCCTGTCGCCGTAGGACAGGTCCGAGTCGGCGATGTCGAAGTACCCCCGGGTGTCGGTGTCCAGCCGCGGTTTCCGCTGCGTCACCGCGCAGAACGCCGACCACTTCAGCAGCGCCGAGATCGCCCACGGGAAGTAGTAGTGCAGCGAGGTGATCGCGATGTCCGGGCAGGCGTTGGCGTAGTCGATCGGGTGCACCTCGTCGCCGACCACGAGCGACTCGCAGGAGTTGAACTCCCACCGGAAGAACGCGTTGATCAGCTTCGAGATGGCCAGCACCTCGAGCCCGGCGTCGGGCGAGAGGAAGTCGTGCGACACCGCGTACCGGTCGTGCATGGGCAGCTCGGGGCGGAACTTCATGACCATCGTCTCGGCCCCGATGGTCAGCGAGCGCGCGAACGAGTCGTACCCCTCGACCGAGGCCTGCAGGTGCATCAGCCGGTGCCCGGACTCGTCGTACGCCTTGTTCAGCGACGCGGCGTCGGTGATCCGGGAGACCCCGACCCAGGCCCCGCCGTCGAACGGCTTCATGAACATCGGGTAGCCGACCTGGTCCGCGATCGCGTCCAGGTCGAAGGACCGGTTGTACTTCGAGGACGTGTACGCCCAGCGCGCGTTGTCCAGCGGCTCCTTCGGCGGCACCAGCCAGGTGTCGGGCACCTTGAGCCCGAGCCGCAGCATCGCGCAGTAGGCCGCGTGCTTCTCCATCGACTGGAACGTGAACGGGCTGTTCAGCAGGTACACGTCGTCCATCAGCGAGATCTTCTTCAGCCACTCCCGCGGGTGGTAGTACCAGTACGCCAGGCGGTCGATGACCAGGTCGTAGCGCGGGCTGGAGCGCAGGTCGAACGGCTCGATCGTGATCCGCTCGGTGCGCAGCGTGTGCGGGGTGCCGTCCGGGTGCCGGACCGCGCCGAGCCGGCGGACCAACTCCTCGAACGCGCGCGGCCAGTCCTCCTCGGTGCCGAGCAGCAGGCCGATGAGGTGCTCGGTGCGGTCACCACGGGTCACGGGGCCTCCTACAGCTAGCAGAACCGGGGCAGGTGGTGGGCCAGCTGGCGTTGCCAGGACGGCCAGTCGTGCGGGACGTCGTGTCCCCATTCGTCGAGCTCGCAGCGGATGCCCTTCTCCTGCAGGAGCCCGGCCATCCGCCGGCTGGAGGGCAGCGCACCGGTGCTGTCCTCCCACATGCCCTGCCCGACCACCAGCAGCACCGACAGCCGCGTCCGCAGCCAGTCCAGGTGCTGGCCGTGCATGCCGGGGACGAAGTGGGTCGGGTTGGCGAAGTACGCCGCCTCGCCCTGCTCGCCCCAGCCGTGCCAGGCCGACGGGTCGTAGTTGCCGGACAGGCTGATCGAGAGCGGGAACAGGTCGGCGCGGCGCAGCGCGAACGTCAGCGCGTGGTACGCCCCCATCGAGGCACCGATCGTGGCGACCTCCTGCCGGCCCCCGCAGTCGTCCCAGACGAACGGCAGCACCGAGTGGATGACCCACTGCTCGTACTCGGAGTGCCGGCGGGCCCGGTCCTCGACCGAGAGCGAGTGGTTGGACCAGGACACCGCGTCGTGCGAGGTGATGCAGTAGAGCTTGCAGCGGCCGGCGTCCAGCAGCGGGCGGACCGCCTCGACCATGCCGTTGTTCTCGAAGTCCCAGGCCCGTCCCTGCTCGGACGGGAACACCAGGAACGGGCGCCCGTAGTGGCCGTACGCGACCACGGTGCCGGACCCGCCGAGCGCCGGCGCGGGGATGTCGACATGCTCGCGGCGGGTCATGCCCTGCAACTTACCGGGGAGCGGGCCCCGACCCCGGGGCGGCCGATCAAGATCAGCCGCCGCGGGGATCAGGGGCCCCAGACCTCGGCCAGCAACCCCGTGAGGTGCGGGTCGAATGCGTCGCGCCAGGCGACATAGTTGTGTACGTCGGGCAGCTCGACGAGCCCGACCTGGTAGCCCTGCTCGTGCAGCGTCTGGGCCATGTCGCGGTTGTTCGACAGGTTCTCCTCCAGCTCGCCGCAGGTCAGCGTCGCCGGCACCGGCTGCGCGGCCAGTACGCCGCGGGCGGTGTCGGCCACGAACCGGGTGATCCGGCCGTAGCGGGCGAAGCTCCGCTCCTGCGGGTCGAGCCGGCGCGCGAAGAACGAGCCCGACTGCAGGAACAGGCCGCCGAACAGGTCCGGGTGCCGGCGCTGGGCGTGCAGCGCGGCCAGCCCGCCCAGGCTGGCGCCCATCCCGACCACCGGCCCGGTCACCGCGACCCGGCGCCGGATGGCCGGCATGACGGCCAGCGCGAGGGCCCGGGCGTAGCTGACGCTGGCGCTGTACCACTCGTCCCGCTCGCCCGGGGCCAGCAGCGCGATCCGGTGCCGCGGCAGCCGGCCGGCCGCGATCATGGCCGCGCCGTACGCGGTCAGGGCGGACAGCTGGTCGTACTCGGGGCCGTCGTGGGCGACCAGCAGCGGCAGCTGCTCCGTCGGGCCGGCGTCGGCCGGGGCCCAGAGCCGGACCTCGACCTCGGCGTGCAGGTAGCGCGAGGGCACCCGCAGCGAGGTCTGCTCGCCCGGCTCGACCGAGGCCCGCAGCCAGGCCGGCCGCCGGTAGTCGGCGAACTCCAGCACCGACTTGTCCCCGAACGCGCCCGGCGCCCGCAGCGGGTTGGCCGGGTCGCAGACCTCCTCCGAGCCGCCGTCCGGATGCCGAAGCTCCAGCCGGTACTCCAGCCGCCAGACCGAGGGCCGGGGCAGCGTGAGCCGCCAGCCGGCGGCGGTGCGGGTGAAGTCGAGCTGGTCGCCGGGAATCCGGACCTGCTGTGCCAACCGAACACCGGACAGGCGGTGGTCGGGGTCGGCGTACCGGAATGTGACGTCGTCGGCGGTCGCAACCGGGCCGCTCGGAGCGGTACGGGGCCGGGATGTCACCGGGCCACTCTAGGATTCGACGGGAGCAAGTGATGAACCGCGACACCGCAGGACTCGTATCGCGATTGTCACCGGAAATTTGGGTGCGCTGAGCAACAATTGGGGACTGCTGCACGTCAAGATCCAGCGGAGGACCGCTGGGGTGGCGTGGCGGCCGGGGAGTTCGGAGGCAAGGGCATGGTTCGGGGTTCAGCGCGGGGGAGCGTACGGGGCCGCAGCGCGGTCGGGACGGCGACGGCGGCAGTGCTGCTCGCGCTGGTCGCGGGCTGCACCGGCGGTGCGGGCACGACGACCACGGCCGCCCAGGGGACCGCGGGGGGTGGCGGCGCCGCCGCGCCGACCGCGGCCGCGACGACGCCGGCGGCCGAGCCGGCCCGGTTGATCATCTCGCCGCGCAACGGCACCTCGGCCCAGTCCGTGGCCAGGCCGGTCACGGTCAAGGCGGTCGGCGGCACGGTCAGCGCGGTCACCCTGCGCAACGCCGACGGCGAGGCGATCAAGGGCACGTTCAACGCGACCAAGACCGCCTGGACCTCGGCCGACGCGCTCGGCTACGACAAGACCTACTCGGTGTCCGCGGTCGGGGCCAACGCCGACGGCAGGACGGTCAAGGGCGCCAGCTCGTTCTCGACCGTGGCGCCGCGGACGCTGACGATGCCCTACCTGTTCCCCGGCAACGACGGCGGCCCCAAGACGGTCGGCGTCGGCCAGCCGGTCCAGGTCCGCTTCGACGAGCCGGTCACCGACAAGGCCGCCGCCGAGAAGGCGCTGACGGTCACCACCTCGCCGCACGTCGCCGGGGCCTGGCACTGGTTCTCCGACCAGGTCGTGCACTGGCGGCCCAAGACGTACTGGGCGCCCGGCACCAAGGTCTCGGTCAAGGCCTCCGTCTACGGCCTCAACGTCGGCGACGACGTGTACGGCCAGCAGGACGTCGCCTCCGCGTTCACCATCGGCGACTCCAAGATCTTCACCATCGACGACAAGGCCCACGTGGGCACCGTGCGCATCAACGGCAAGGTCGCCAAGACCGGCGTCAAGGTGAGCATGGGCCGCGGCGGCTCGACCACGATCGACGGGCAGACGATCTTCTTCACCACGCAGAGCGGGCCGCACATCGTGGCCGAGAAGTACCCGGTGAAGCGGATGACCTCCGCGTCGTACGGGCTGCCCAAGGACACCCCGCTCGGCTACGACGAGCTCATCTCCAAGGCGATCCGGATCACCCCGGACGGCGAGTTCCTGCACTCGGCGCCGTGGTCGGTCTGGGCCCAGGGCAAGCAGAACACGTCCCACGGCTGCGTGAACCTGTCCCCGGAGAACGCGGCCTGGTTCTACAGCCGCTTCTCCTACGGGGACGTGGTGGACATCAAGAACACCGGCAAGGACCTGCCGTTCGCCGCGGGTTACAACGAGTGGGGCGTGTCCTGGGCGACCTGGACCAAGGGCAGCGCGCTGTAGTCGGTCGGGGGCGCGGTCTGCGGGCCGCGCCCCGCCCTGGCGGACACGGAACTCAGTGGCGTAGGTAACGTCGGTGAAATGACGCCGCCGGAGACTGCGCGACAGCGGGCCCGGACCGGGAGGGGAGCGACGGTGGACAGGCAGCAGGAGTTCGTTCTCCGCACGCTGGAGGAGCGGGAGATCCGCTTCGTGCGGCTCTGGTTCACCGACGTGCTCGGGTTCCTCAAGTCCGTCGCGGTCGCGCCGGCCGAGCTCGAGGGCGCGTTCGCCGAGGGCATCGGATTCGACGGCTCGGCGATCGAGGGCTTCGCCCGGGCGTCGGAGAGCGACATGATCGCCAAGCCCGACCCGGCCACCTTCCAGGTGCTGCCGTGGAAGAACGGCGCCGGCGACTCGGCCCGGATGTTCTGCGACATCCTCATGCCCGACGGCTCGCCGTCCTGGGCCGACCCGCGGTTCGTGCTGCGCCGCGCGCTGGCCAAGGCCAAGGACATGGGCTTCACCTTCTACACCCATCCCGAGATCGAGTTCTTCCTGCTCAAGGGCCTGCCCGAGGCCGGGCGGGAGCCGAGCCCGGTGGACACCGGCGGCTACTTCGACCTCACCAGCCACGACGTCGCGCACGACTTCCGCCGGATGGCCGTGGACGCGCTGGAGGCGCTCGGCATCTCGGTCGAGTTCAGCCACCACGAGGTCGCGCCGGGCCAGCAGGAGATCGACCTGCGCTACGCGGACGCGCTGACCACCGCCGACAACGTGATGACGTTCCGGCACGTGGTCAAGGAGGTCGCGATGGCCGAGGGGGTGTACGCGACCTTCATGCCCAAGCCGTTCACCCACCAGCCGGGCTCCGGCATGCACACCCACCTGTCCCTCTTCGAGGGCGACCGCAACGCCTTCCACGACCCCTCCGACGAGCTGAACCTGTCCAAGACGGCCCGCTCGTTCATCGCCGGCCTGCTGCGGCACGCGCGGGAGACGACCGCGGTCACCAACCAGTGGGTCAACTCGTACAAGCGGCTGTTCGGGGAGACGACGCCGAACGCGGTGGCCGAGGCCCCGGCGTACGTGTGCTGGGGGCACGCGAACCGGTCCGCGATGGTGCGGGTGCCGATGTACAAGCCGGGCAAGGCCAACTCGACCCGGGTCGAGGTGCGCGCGCCGGATCCGTCCTGCAACCCGTACCTGGCCTTCGCGCTGATGCTGAGCGCGGGGCTGCGCGGCATCGAGCACGAGTACGAGCTGCCGCCGGGGGCCGAGGACGACGTCTCGCTGCTGACCGAGGACGAGCGGCGGGCGCTGGGCTACACCGACCTGCCGCACAACCTGTCCGAGGCGCTGCGGGCGATGGAGACCTCGGAGCTGGTCGCGGAGACGCTCGGCGAGGGCGTGTTCGACTACTTCCTGCGCAACAAGCGCAGCGAGTGGGCCGAGTACCGGGCCAAGGTCACGCCGTTCGAGCTGGCCCGGTACCTGCCCGCGCTCTAGTTCGGGCCGCGCTCAGTTCAGGTGGCGGATGTCGTCCCAGCTGTCCGCCCACGCCCTCGGCGGCGCCCCGCAGACCCAGACCGGCACGCCCTGCTCCTGGGTGTCCAGCCCGAGCCCGTTGTCCAGGGTCGCCTGCTGCTGGCAGGAGCCGAACAGCCGGCCGCGGGTGGTGTCGTCGGCGTACCCGACCAGCACGACGGGGTTGGCCTCGCCCAGCGGGATCGCCCACTCCGCGAACCCGTTGTGCCCGCTGTACGCCTTCGGCAGCCCGCGGCTCGGCCCGAACCGGTCGATCGCGCCGGCCTCGCCGTAGTTCTGCGTGAGCACCAGCCCGGTCGTCTGCTGCGAGCTGGTCAGCCCGTTCCAGACGCCGGCGATCTGGTCGACGTACCGCGGCCAGGCGACCTGTTCGCCCGCATCCGGGTTCACGGCGAGGACCGGCGGCAGCGCCCGGGCCGGCAGCACCGCGAGCCCGACCACCGCGCCGACCACCAGCGAGAGCCCGAGCGCGACCTCCAGCAGCCGGATCCGGCCGGGCAGGTCGCGCAGCCAGCCGTCGACCGCGATCGAACCGGCCGCGAGCAGCGCCGGATACATGCCGGCCAGGTAGTACGCCTTGCCGCCGGCCAGCAGGTAGACCACGGCCAGCAGCACGTACGCGATGCCGAGGAACCGGAACGGGCGGCCCGGCCCGGCCCGGAGCAGCCGGACCAGCCCGGCCACCCAGACCGGCACCAGCACCGGGCTGACCAGCAGCAGCTGGAACGGGATGAAGCCGATCCGGCCGCCCTGCGCGTCGCCGCCGGAGATCGAGCCGGCCATGTCGAACTCGGGCCAGCCGTTGAGCCCCTGCCAGACCAGGTTCGGCGCCAGGAACACCGCGGCGACCACCGCGGCGATCACCAGCCAGCCGCTGCGCAGCCAGCGCCGCGGCCCGGCCACCGCGACCCCGGCCAGCAGCGCCAGCGCGAGCACGCCGATCAGCGACTTGTTCAGCAGCCCGAGGCCGAGCACCACCCCGGCCGGCAGCAGCAGCCAGTTCTCCCCGGTCCGGACCGAGCGGGCCAGCAGCCAGCACAGCGCGGCCGAGAACAGGATGTCGTACGTCGTGGTGCTGACGAAGTGGCCGGTGACCAGGGTCGTCCCGGACACCGCCACGCTCGCCGCGGCGATGAGCTGGGCCCGGGTCCGGCCGCCCATCTCGCGGGCCGTCATCCCGGCCAGCAGCGCGGTCGCCCCGGCCGCCAGCGCGCTGGGCAGCCGCAGCACCACGATCGAGCCGGGCCCGATCAGGTCCATCAGCCGGGTCAGCACCGGCGTCAGCGGCGGCTGGTCCGGGTAGCCCCAGTCCGGGTGCTGGCCGGCGACGAGGAAGTAGAGCTCGTCGCGGTGGTAGCCGTAGCGCCAGCTGGTCGCCACCAGCAGCACCGCGACCGCGCCGGCGATGGCGAGCAGCGGCCGGCGCGCGAGCCTGACCGGAGCCGGCGCCGCCGCCGCATCCGTACTGGGAACCGCCACCCGGGCACCGTACCCACTCCCGATGACTCTTCCGCCGCACCGGGGCGGCGTTCTGGTCACGTTCGGTCGTCGCTCCCGGGACGCCCTGCGCCGAACGGGTGATCCTGGTCGAGGCGGCTTTGCGACGGCTGGTTTTGCTGCCCCAAGGAGGGATGCGCCGAAGCGGCCCGTCAGGGCAGGATGACCACCGCCGGGCGGTGCGACCTCTTTGCGCCGACCGGCGTAGCCGGATCCCCGCCATCCCGTCCGGAGGTCAGCGTGCGAGTGCCCAGACCGTCCGTGTTCCGCACCGTGGCCCTGCTCGGCATCGCCGCGGCCACTACCGTCGCGCTGGTGAGCCCAGCCGACGCCGCGCCGGCGAAGCCCGCCAGCGCCAACAGCGGACCCGGCGCCATCCGCCCGGTGCTCAACGGCATCGACCTGGAGTCCGCCACCATCCCCGACCTCCAGAAGGCCATGGACCACGGCCGGCTGTCCGCCGTCCAGCTGACGCGGTTCTACCTGGCCCGCATCCGGGCGCTGGACCCGAAGGTCAACGCGGTCCTCGCGGTGAACCCGGACGCGCTGAAGATCGCGGCCGCCAGCGACAAGCAGCGCCGCCAGCACGGCTCCCGCTCCGCCCTGGAGGGCATCCCGATCCTGCTCAAGGACAACGTCGGGACGCACGACAAGCAGCCGACCACGGCCGGCTCGTTCGCGCTGCTGACCAAGGTCGCCCCGGCCGACGCCTTCCTCACCGCCCAGCTGCGCAAGGCCGGCGCGGTCGTCATCGGCAAGGCCAACCTCTCGGAGTGGGCCAACTTCCGGTCCACCAACTCGAGCAGCGGCTGGTCCGGGGTCGGCGGCCAGACCAACAACCCGTACGTGCTGGATCGCAATCCCTGCGGCTCCTCCTCCGGCTCCGGCGCGGGTGTCGCGGCCAACCTGGCCGTGGTCGCGATCGGCACCGAGACCGACGGCTCGATCGTCTGCCCGTCCGGCCAGAACGGGGACGTCGGCATCAAGCCGACCCTCGGCCTGGTCAGCCGGTCCGGCGTGGTGCCGCTCTCGGCCCAGCAGGACACGGCCGGCCCGATCGCCCGGCACGTCGTGGACGCCGCGCTGACCCTCGAGGTGCTGCGCGGGGTCGACCCGACCGACCCGGCGACCAGGGACTCCAAGCCGTTCCTGAACGTCGACCTGCTCAAGGGGCTGAGCAAGAACGGCCTCCAGGGCAAGCGGATCGGCCTCTGGATCGACGGCACCGGCGCCGACGCCAGCCCGGAGACGCTGGCCGTGCTCAACCAGGCCAAGGCCGCGATCCAGCGGCTCGGCGGCACCGTCGTCACGGTCACGCTGCCGTTCCAGGACGAGGCCGGTGCGCTGGAGACCCCGGCGCTGGAGCTGGAGTTCAAGCACGACATCAACGCGTACCTGAAGGCCCGGCCGGGCAACCACCCCAAGACGCTGGCCGGCCTGATCGCGTTCAACAAGGCGCACGCGGCCGAGGAGCTGCAGTTCTTCGGGCAGGAGATCTTCATCGAGTCGCAGGCGACCAGCGGCGACGAGACCGACCCGGCGTACAAGGCGAACCGGGCCCGGCTGACCGGCCTGCAGCGGCAGGCGATCGACACGACGCTCGGCGGGCAGCACCTGGACGCGATCATCGCCGCGACCAACAGCCCGGCCTGGGTCACCACGCTCGGCCAGGGTGACGCGTTCTCGGTCGGCTCCTCGTCGCCGGCGGCGGTGTCGGGCTACCCGAGCATCACGGTGCCGGGCGGGTTCTCCGGTCCGCTGCCGGTCGGGGTCTCGTTCATCGGCCCGCGCTTCGGCGAGGCGAACCTGATCAAGCTGGCGTACGCGTTCGAGAAGGGCACCCAGGTCCGGCAGCCGCCGAAGTTCATCCCCACCATCGGCGGCTAGGTACTCGCATCCCGTCCGGCCGTCCCGGCCATCCCGGCCGTCCCGTCCGTCCCGTCCGCCGGGACGGCCGGGCGGGACGGCCGCGGTCCGGCGGGCCGGGCGGGTTCCTGGGGTGTGTCGCTCACGTGGCGGTGGACGCCACCGGCGCCGCCAGGCAGTGGAGAGACACGCCCTAGCCTGGAGCGCGTGCAACTGCCCACGCTCCTGGTGATCGAGCACAGCCCCACCGAGTCGGCCGCCCGGCTCGGTGACTGGCTGTCCGAGGCCGGACTGCTGCTGGACGTCCGGACCCCGTACGACGGGAGCGCGCTGCCGCGGATCCGCGGGTTCGCCGGCGTGCTGGTCCTCGGCGGCGACATGGGCGCGTACGACGACGAGCGGGCACCGTGGCTGCCGGCGCTCCGCGACCTGCTCCGGGACGCGGTCGCGGCGCAGGTCCCGGTGCTCGGCGTCTGCCTCGGCGGCCAGCTGCTGGCGGGCGCGCTCGGCGGCCGGGTCGAGCCCGGCGAGGAGGGCCCGGAGATCGGCCCGGGACTGGTGGCCAAGCGGGACGTCGCCGCCGACGACGCGCTGTTCGGACCGGTGCCGTTCACCCCGGACGTGCTGCAGTGGCACTACGACGAGATCGTCTCGCTGCCGGCCGGGGCGACGCTGCTGGCTTCCTCGGTGCGCTACCCGAACCAGGCCTTCCGGGTCGGCGTGAACGCCTGGGGGCTGCAGTTCCACATCGAGACCACGCCGGAGCTGGTGCGGTCCTGGGCCGAGTCCGACCGGGACCGGCTCACCGCGGCCGGCCGGGACGTCGACGCGCTGCTGGAGCGGTGGGACCTGGACACGCTGCACGCGGACCTCGCGGAGGTCTGGCAGCCGTTCGCGCGGCGGTTCGCCGACGTCGTCCGTACGCATCTGCAATCGACCTCACAGGCAGCACGGTCCTGAAGCAGGGTGCCCGGCGAACCGTGAGCGTGATTGGGTAAGGCAATGGAGACGGCCGACCGGCGCGGGCTGCGGCTGGCCCGGCTCGGCTTCGCCGACGGCGGGCGGGCCGGGCTGCTGCTCGGTCCGAAGCCGGACGGGCTGGACCTCTGGGCCGACCCCGGCGCGATCGACGACGGCGCCGCCGCGATCGTCTCCGCGCTGGGCCGGGCCGCCGACCCCGACCTCGCGCTGCTGGCGCTCTCCCGGTTCGCCGACCCCGAGCTGCTCGCGGCGCTGCGGGCGGACGCGGTGCTGCGGCGCCGGCTGGTCGCCGTGCTCGGGGCGAGCTCGGCGCTCGGCGACCACCTCGCGGCGTACCCGCAGGACTGGCAGCTGCTGACCGGCACCCCGCAGCTGCCCGACCTGCTCGCCGTGGTCGGGGCCGATCCGGCCGACCCGCCGACCGGGACCGCGGGCACGCCCGCCCGGGGCAACGGCGACGACGTGGTCACCGACCTGCGGGTGGCCTACCGGCGGCACCTGCTGGTGCTGGCCGCCCGGGACCTGGCCGGCGAGGTCGGCGTCGACGAGGTCGGCAGCACGCTGGCCGAGCTGGCCGACCGGACCCTGTCCGCCGGGCTGGCGGTCGCGCTGGCCGCGCTGCGCCCGGCCGCCGACCCCGTCCGGCTGTCGGTCATCGGGATGGGCAAGTGCGGCGGCCGGGAGCTCAACTACGTCTCCGACGTCGACGTGATCTTCGTGGCCGAGGGCGCCCTGGAGACCGCGACCACGCTCGCGACCGAGCTGATGCGGGTCTGCGGGCGGGTGGCCTGGCCGGTCGACGCGGCGCTGCGGCCCGAGGGGAAGATGGGCCCGCTGGTCCGGACGCTGGCCAGCCACGAGGCGTACTACACCCGGTGGGCCCGGACCTGGGAGTTCCAGGCGCTGCTCAAGGCCCGGCCGGTCGCGGGCGACCCGGAGCTCGGCCGGTCCTATGTGGACACCCTGGCGCCGCTGGTGTGGACGGCGGCCGAGCGCGAGCACTTCGTGCCGGACGTGCAGGCGATGCGGCGCCGGGTCGAGGACACGCTGCCGCCGGACCTGGCCGCGCGGGAGATCAAGCTCGGCCCGGGCGGGCTGCGCGACGTCGAGTTCGCGGTCCAGCTGCTGCAGTTGGTGCACGGCCGGGCCGACGACGCGCTGCACGTCGGCGGCACGGTCGCGGCGATCAAGGCGCTCGGCGACGGCGGGTACGTCGGGCGCGACGACGCCCTCACCCTGACCGCGTCCTACCACCTGCTGCGCGGGGTCGAGCACCGGCTGCAGCTGCAGCGGCTGCGCCGGACCCACCTGGTCCCGGACGACGACGACGGCCGGCGCTGGGTGGCCCGGGCGATGGGCTTCCGGCCCGACGTCCGCGGCGACGCGGTCGCGGTCTTCGACGCCGAGTGGGCCCTGCACGCCCGCGAGGTCCGCCGACTGCACGAGAAGCTGTTCTACCGGCCGCTGCTGCACGCGGTGGCCCGGGTGCCGAGCGACCAGCTCCGGCTGTCGCCCGAACAGGCGGCGCTGCGGCTGTCCGCGCTCGGCTTCGCCGACCCGGACGGCGCGCTGCGGCACCTGTCCGCGCTCACCGCCGGGGTGTCCCGGCGCGCGGTGATCCAGCGGACGCTGCTGCCGGTGGTACTGCACGAGCTCGCCGACGCGCCGGACCCCGATGCCGGGCTGCTGGCGTACCGGACCGTGTCGGAGTCGCTCGGCGACTCGCCCTGGTACCTGCGCTTCCTGCGGGACGAGGGTCAGGTCACCGAGCGGCTCGCGCACCTGCTCGGCACCAGCCGGTACGTGGCCGAGCTGCTGGCCCGGGCACCGGAGGCGCTGCGGATCCTCGGCGACGACGCCGAGCTCACCCCCCGCCCGGCCGCCGCGCTGCGGACCTCGTTCCGGTCCGCGGCCGCCCGGCACGAGGACGCGGCCGCCGCGGTCGGGGCGGCCCGGGAGCTGCGCCGGCAGGAGCTGCTGCGGATCGCCGCCGCCGACGTGCTCGGCCTCCTCGACGTGGCCGAGGTCGGGGAGGCGCTGACGGACGTGGTCGCGGCGACGGTGGAGGCGGCGCTGGGCGCGGCCCAGCGCGCGGTCGCGGTGTCGCGCGGGGTGCTGCCGACCCGGATCGCGGTGATCGCGATGGGCCGGGTCGGCGGGGCCGAGACCGGTTTCGGCTCGGACGCCGACGTGTTGTTCGTGCACGAGCCGATGCCGGGGGCGGCCGAGGAGGACGCCGGGGCCGCGGCCAACGCGGTCGTCACCGAGCTGCGCCGGCTGCTGGCGCTGCCGGCCGCGGACCCGCCGCTGCAGGTGGACGCCGACCTGCGGCCGGAGGGGCGCAACGGGCCGCTGGTCCGGACGCTGTCGTCGTACCGGGCCTACTACCGGCGGTGGTCCTCGCCCTGGGAGGCGCAGGCGCTGCTGCGGGCCTGCCCGCTGGCCGGGGACGCCGCGCTCGGGGAGGCGTTCATCCGGCTGGTCGACCCGCTGCGGTACCCGGACGACGGGCTGACCGCGGCCGCGACCACGGAGATCCGCCGGCTCAAGGCGCGGATGGACGCCGAGCGGCTGCCGCGCGGCGCCGACCCGGCCACCCACACCAAGCTCGGCCGCGGCGGGCTGGTCGACGTGGAGTGGACGGTGCAGCTGTTGCAGATGCGGCACGGGACGTCGGTACCGGGACTCCGGACGACCCGGACGCTGCCGGCGCTGGCCGCGGCGCGGGAGGCGTCGCTGCTGAGCCCGGACGACACCGCGGCGCTGGAGGCGGCGTGGCGGATCGCGACCCGGGCCCGCAACGCGGTCGTGCTGGTCCGGGGACGGGCCTCGGACCAGCTGCCGGGGCGGGGGAAGGACCTGGACGGGGTGATGCAGGTGGCGGGGTACCCGCCGGGTCGCGATCCCGGGCAGTTCCTGGACGACTACCGGCGGGCGACCCGCCGGGCGCGGGCCGTCGTCGAGCGCGTCTTCTACGACTGAGCCGGCTCCCCGGCGGTGGTCGGGTCGGGCGGTGGTCGGGTCGGGCGGTGGTCGGGTCCGGGGGCGGCGGGGGTGGGCGGCGTGTCTGCTCCGGGGTCGGTGTGGTGGGCGTGGCAGGGTGTGCCGCTGTGCGGAGGGTTGCCGGGGCCGGGATCGCGGTCATGCTGCTCGCGGCGGGATGCTCGGGCGGTCAGCGGCCGACGCTGGGGGAGCCGACGGCCGCTGCGGCCTCGTCGTCCTCTCCTACTGCGCCGTCTCCCACGCCGAGCCCGACGCCCGCCGCGCCGCCGGCGCTGACGCTGGCGTTCTCCGGCGACATGCTCGTCAGCGATGAGCTGCGGGCCCAGGCCGCCCGCGACGCCGGCGGCAGCGGCTACGATTTCACCCCGATGCTGGCGGAGGTCGCCCCGATCATCAGCGCCGCCGACTGGGCGATCTGCCACCAGGAGACGCCGATCTCGGCCGACAACAGCACGCTGTCCGGCTACCCGACGTTCGAGGCCCCGTACCAGCTCGCGGCCGCGGAGAAGGCGGCCGGCTACGACGCCTGCACGACCGCCTCCAACCACACCGCGGACAAGGGCGTGGCCGGCATCAAGTCCACTGTGGACACCTTCGACAAGGTCGGCATCCGGCACGTCGGCAGCGCCCGATCCGCCGCGGAGGCAGCGAGACCGACCCTTTACAGGGTTCGCGGAGTCCGAATAGGACACTTGGCCTACGCGTACGGGCTGAACGGGATCCCGGCTCCGACGCCCTGGTCGGTCAACCTCATCGACCCGGCCCGCATCCGTGCCGACGCTGCCCGGATCCGGGCCGCGGGCGCCCAGTTCGTCGTGGTCAGCCTGCACTTCGGGACGGAGAAGGACCAGACGCCCTCGGCGTACCAGCGGCAGGTGGTGGACGAGGTGATGCGGTCGCCGGACGTCGACCTGATCATCGGTCACCACGCCCACGTCGTGCAGCCGATCCAGCGCCGGGCCGACGGACGCTGGGTCGTCTTCGGGCTCGGCAACCTGCTCGCACAGCAGGCGCTGATGCCGGGGGAGGGGACCACGCCGCCGCACCGGGACGGCGTCATCGTCGAGGTGACGATCGGTGCTGGTCCGGACGGCCGCTATGCCGTACGCCGGGTGGGCTACGTGCCGACGTTCGTTCAGGCGCCCCAGGACGTGGTCGAGTTGGCCCCGCCGTTCTCCCGGGCCCGGACCAGCGCGGTGCTGAAGTCGATGGGCGCGCCGGTGGTCGACCTGACCCCGTCCTGAGCGCCGGGCGTTAGCCCAGCTGCCTAGGCTGACCGGATGCGTGCTGCTCTCGCCGTACTCGCCACCGCCGGTTCGATCCTCGTGCTGGGCGGCTGCGCCTCCGATGTCGGCAACGGGATCGACGAGGCCCGCAGCTCGGCCGCCTCGATCGCCTCCGGCGTCCGCAGCTCGGCTTCCTCGCTCAGCGCCGGGCTGCGTCAGGCCTGCCAGGCCGGCGGCGGCACCCTGGTGACCCTCGACGACCTCGCCGGCAAGCTCGCCGACAACGCCGACCAGCGGGCCGCGCTCGCCCCGCAGGTGAAGTCGGCGGTCGACCAGCTGGCCACCGAGGTCGGCGATCGGGGCGAGCTTCAGCCGGTCGTCGCGGCCGGCCGGGACCTGGTGAAGTCGATCAACGACGCCAACGAGACCGCCATCGAGCTCTCCGGCCGGCAGGCCCAGGTTGCTGTCCGTAGCGCCCAGACCCTGTGCAAGATCACGAACTGAAATCTGAACCGATTCGGACGGACGTGTTCGTAAGCGGAGGGTGACGCAACCGACAGCCGAAACCGGCTAATCGGTCGATATCGGACGAGCCATGAGTGACGGTCGTCACATTCGCCCCGCCTTCGTTTGTGACAATCGCGGAGAGCTGCTTACGGTCGGCGCCGTCCTTCACCGAGGACACCCGGGCCGGAACGCCGAGTCCTGCCGCCGCCGCCCGGGACGCGAACACCAGGCAGGAGCGGGGGACCCACCGTTCCGCGGCGCCACGGCGCCTTGGGGTCAAGCCGCGTAGACCGCGGCCGGGCAACCTCAGCCCGAACCCGACAGCTCACTCCGCAGGCGTGGAGGGATCACCCGATGAGCACTCGCTCCACCGGGCGCCACCGCGCGCCCACGACCGCCTCGAAGCTCCGCCGACGCGCCGCCACGGCGACCGCCGTCGCCGGCGTCGCCGCGGTCACCCCGCTGCTGGCGGTCTCGCCGGCGCACGCCGACTCGGTCAACTGGGACGCCATCGCGGCCTGCGAGTCCGGCGGCAACTGGTCGATCAACACCGGCAACGGGTACTCCGGCGGCCTGCAGTTCAGCCAGGGCACCTGGCAGGCCTACGGCGGCGGCGCGTACGCGCCGACCGCGAGCCAGGCTTCGCGCTCCGCGCAGATCGCGGTCGCGGAGAAGGTCCTCGCGGGCCAGGGCATCGGCGCGTGGCCGGTGTGCGGCAAGCGGGCCGGCTCCAGCGCCGCCTCCGCCCCGCGCAACACCACGCCGGCTCCGGCGACCACCTCGCAGCGGTCCAGCCGCAGCGAGCGCCGCTCCACCGAGAGCACCGGCACCACCACCAAGCGCTCCACCACCCGGCACCAGAGCACCCAGGCGACCGAGACCAAGGTGCGCACCAGCGCGCCGACCGGTCACGGCTCGTACGTGGTCAAGTCCGGCGACACGCTGGCCAAGATCGCCGCGGCGAACCACGTGTCCGGCGGCTGGAACGCCGTGTTCGCGGCCAACCGCGACACCGTCGAGAACCCGGACCTGATCTTCCCCGGCGAGAAGCTCTCGCTGTAGGTCCGCACGACCCGCGACCCCCGGACCAAGCCCCCAGCGGCCCGGGGGTCGCGGCCTGCCCGGGCTACCGCGGCCCGGGCTCGCGCAGCAGCTGGAGGATGTGCTCGTCGTCGAGAAGGTCGGTGCGGCCGGTCGGCACGAAGCCGCGCCGCTCGTACAGGCGCAGGGCCCGGTCGTTGCCGACCTGGGTCCAGAGCTGAGCCGCCAGGTAGCCGTGCCGGGTCGCCTCCTCCAGCAGCGTGTCGATGATCCGGCCGCCGATGCCCTGACCCCAGTACGCCGGGTTCACCATCACGGCCGAGACGTGGCAGCGGCCCGGCAGCGGGGGACCGGCGCCGTCGTCGGCGAGCGCCGGCATCGCGAGTGCCATGCCCGCCATAGAGTCACCGCGCTGCGCCACTACCCAGAAGGCGTCGGTTCGGCCGAACCGGGCCTTGACGCGCGCCTCATGGGCGGCGGCCGGCTTGCTGCCGCGCCGTCGCTCGTGGGCCGCCACCCAGATCCGAACCCCCCGTTCGACATCCTGCTCGTCCCCGATCCGGACCGTCACTGGATCTTCGCCCACGGTAGGGCAGGGTAGGGGTTATGAGATTCGGTCTGCTCGGCACGGGGTACTGGGCGCGCGAGACGCACGCGGCGGCGCTGGCCGCGGCGCCGGACACCACGCTGGCCGGCGTGTGGGGACGGGACCCGGAGAAGGCGGCGTTGCTGGCCGGTGCGGTCGGCGCGCGGGCGTACGAGGACGTCGACGAGCTGCTCGACGCGGTCGACGCCGTCGCGATCGCGCTGCCGCCGGACGTGCAGGCGCCGCTGGCCGCGCGGGCGGCCCGGGCCGGCAAGCACCTGTTCCTGGACAAGCCGCTCGCGCTCACGGTCCAGGCCGCCGACGACGTCGTCGCCGCGGTCGACGCCAGCGGCGTGAAGTCGGTGGTGTTCTTCACCAGCCGGTTCCGGCCCGAGGTCGTCGACTTCCTCTCCGGGGCCGTCGGCGGCAGCTGGGACGGTGCGCGGGCGGTGTTGCTGGGGTCGGTGGCGGGCGGTCCGTTCGGGTCCTCGCCGTGGCGGAATGAGCACGGTGGGCTCTGGGACGTCGGCCCACACGCTTTGTCGCTGCTGCTGCCGGTGCTCGGCCCGGTCACCCGGGTCACCGCGGCCGCCGGTCCGCACGGGACGTCGACCGTGCTGCTCGTGCACTCCTCGGGTGCGGTGAGCACGATGACGCTCTCGCTGGCGTCTCCGGTGACGGCCTGGGACGTCACCTTCTACGGCGACTCCGGCTGGGCCACGGTGCCGGCCGGCGGAGACCACCTGGACGCCGCGGTGCGTGCCCTGGCGGCGCTCGAGGCCGGCGACACCGCCTGCGACGTGCACTTCGCCCGCGACGTGGTCGCCATCCTCGCCTCCGCCGCCGAGGCCGCCCCGGCACCGTGACGGCGGCTCGGGGTATCCGGTCTCGGTCACATGCGCGCCGGGGCGGGTTCCGCTCTGCGCCAAGGTGCGCAACGAGCGGAAGCCACCCGGCGTAAAGGTCCACCCGGGCAGATGCCGCGCTGAACCGTCGCCGCGGACAACGCTCGGGCGGCGGGGCCCGTCGGCGGGGTCTGCTCGCCGGGACGTACTACTGCCGGTAGTAATTACCACGGGCGGTGGTCGCCGCTTTCGGGTAGTGCCGCTCAGCGGGCGGGCCGCTGGACGTGCGTCGGGCGCCGCTCAGGGCATGGGTCGCCGGGAGTGCATCCAGGCGGCGATCGCCGTCGCGGTGTCATCGAGAGTTCCGGTCGACTCCAGCGTCGGCAGGCCGAGCCGGCGGAGCGCACGGGCGTCCGCGATCGCGTCCTCGATCGTCGCGGCGCCCATCGGCCGGTGCCGCAGTCGCTCGCGCCGGGTGTCGTCCGGGCAGTCGAGCACGGCCCAGGTGATCTGGCGGAAGCGGTCGCCGACCTGGTCCGGGTCCATCGGCGTGAGCAGCAGGCAGTTCACGCCGCTGTCGACCACGGTTCCGACCAGCCGCAGGCAGAGCGCGTCGTACGCGGGCCAGTGCCCGGCAGCCACGGTGAGGTCGGCGGCCGCCAGCGCCCCGGCCGGCTCCAGGAACTCGTCCATGTCGATCACGACCACACCCGGCAGCCGCGCCCGCACCGCCCCCACCACCGCGCTCTTCCCACTCCCCGGCGCCCCCACCACCACGAACAACACGCGCTCAGTGAATCGGAGATCCGCGGGGAAGCGGGTTCCGGGCCGCCCCACACGGCCGGCGAGCGGGTCACGAACCGGGCCCCAGGGGCTCATCCTCGATGCGGGTCCAGCGGGTTTCGGTCGGGCGGAAGCCGGGGTTCACGGTGGCGACGCCGGAAGTCCGGCGGGACCGACCAGAGGGTCCAGGTGGGGTCGGTGGCGCGGGCGCGGAAGAAGGCCGGCCAGGCGGCGGCGTCGGCGCCGAGGTAACGGGCGTAGATCGCGTGGACGCGGTCCGGGTCGGGATCCTCGACCCGGCTGCGGCCGCGGACCCTGACCTGGCGGATCGTGTCCGGCGGCTCGAACTGGTCCACGAGCACCGCGACCTCGGCGGACCGGAGAGCGGCCGCCGCGAACGGAGTGCCCGGGTGACTGCTGAACCAGAACCGGCCGTCGGCGTACAGGAACCAGACGCTGCCCAGCAGCGGCACCCCGCGCGGCGAGACCGCGGCCACCTGTGCCATCCGCCCCGGCTCACCCAGGAACGCCCCGAACTCCATCCGGCCAGTGTCCGGACCAGGTGGGGTCGATGCGATTCGGGCTGCTGGGGACGGGTCACCGGGCGGCCGAGGCGCACGCAGGCGAAAGGCCCTGGCAGGGGAGTGCCGGTTCCCCCTGTCAGGGCCTTCGCCGTGCTGCGTGTGCGGTCTACAGGTCGTAGTAGAGCTCGAACTCGTGCGGGTGCGGGCGGAGGCGGATCGGGTCGATCTCGTTGGTCCGCTTGTACTCGACCCAGGTCTCGATCAGGTCGGGGGTGAACACGCCGCCCTCGAGCAGGTAGCCGTGGTCGGCCTCGAGCGCCTCCAGCACGGCCGGCAGCGAGCCCGGCACGGTCGGGATGTTCTCGTGCTCGTCCGGCGGCAGCTCGTACAGGTCCTTGTCGATCGGCGTCGGCGGCTCGGTCTTGGTGCGGATGCCGTCGAGGCCCGCCATCATCTGCGCCGAGAAGGCCAGGTACGGGTTGCAGGACGGATCCGGCACCCGGAACTCCAGCCGCTTCGCCTTCGGTGAGGTCCCGGTGACCGGGATGCGCACGGCGGCGGACCGGTTGCGCTGGGAGTAGACCAGGTTGACCGGCGCCTCGAAGCCCGGCACCAGCCGGTGGTACGAGTTGACGGTCGGGTTGGTGAACGCCAGCAGCGACGGCGCGTGCTTGAGCAGGCCGCCGATGTACCAGCGGGCCATGTCCGACAGGCCGGCGTAGCCGAGCTCGTCGTAGAACAGCGGCGAGCCGTCCTTCCACAGCGACTGGTGGCAGTGCATGCCCGAGCCGTTGTCGCCGAAGATCGGCTTCGGCATGAACGTCGCGGTCTTGCCGGCCGCCCAGGCCACGTTCTTCACGATGTGCTTGAAGAGCATCAGCGAGTCGCCGGCGTGGGTCAGCGTGTCGAACTTGTAGTTGATCTCGGCCTGGCCGGCGGCACCCACCTCGTGGTGCGCCCGCTCGACCTGCAGGCCGGCGGCGTCCATGGCCAGGACCATCTTGTCGCGGAGGTCCGCGTAATGGTCGACCGGCGGGACCGGGAAGTAACCGCCCTTGTAGCGCGTCTTGTAGCCGCGGTTGCCGCCCTCTTCGGTGCGGCCGGTGTTCCAGGCCGCCTCGATCGAGTCGATGTAGTAGTAGCCGGCGTTCTGCTTGGTCTCGAAGCGGACGTCGTCGAAGACGTAGAACTCGGCCTCGGCCCCGAAGTAGACGGTGTCCGCGATCCCGGACTCCTTGAGGTACGCCTCGGCCTTCGCCGCGACGTTGCGCGGGTCCCGGCTGTAGCGCTCCTTGGTGAACGGGTCGACGATCGAGAAGTTCATCGCCAGTGTCTTCGCCGCCCGGAACGGGTCGACGAACGCGCTGGTCGGGTCCGGGATGAGCTGCATGTCGGACTCGTGGATCGCCTGGAAACCGCGGATCGACGAGCCGTCGAACATCTGGCCCTCGGCGAAGAAGTCCTCGTCGACCGTCGCGGCCGGCACCGTGAAGTGCTGCATGACGCCGGGCAGGTCGCAGAAGCGGACGTCGACGAACTGCACGCCCTCGTCCCGGATGTAGCTCAAGACCTCGTCTGCAGTGGTGAACATCCATCCTCCGGTGTGGCTGTCGTTGCGGGCGACGCTATGGCCAGACGGTTGCTCGCGCGTATCTCGATCGTTTCAACCGGGTTACGCGGCCTGTGGGTACGTGCTGAGCCGGCCTGCTGATCGGCCGCCTAAGCTCGTCGCGTGACGACCGCCGGACTGCCCGAGACCGGTCCGGGCTCGGTCGCCCCGGCCGGGCCGAGGCTCGGTGCATTCCTCGTCGACGTGATCCTGTCCAGCCTGGTCGCGGTCCTGTTCACCGCGCCCGAGCTGCCGCGCAACCGCAGTCTGCTGGTGTTCGCCGTGCTGTATTTCGGCTTCACCGTACTGGTCCAGCAGACACCGGGCATGCGCCTGCTGCGGCTGCGCGTGATCAGGCTGGACAAGGTGGCGTCGGTCGGCCTCTGGCGGGCGGCGGCCCGGACCGTCGGCGTGATCTTGCTCATCCCGGCCGTGATCCGCTTCGGCGACGGTCAGGCGCTGCACGACCGGCTCACCACGACGGCCGTCGTCCGCACCCGCTAGCGCCGGCGCAGCGTCCGCTCGAGACCGGAGGTCCGGGCCCGGGTCGGCATCGGTCCCTTCGGCAGCGGCGCGGACTTGGTCCCGCCGAGCGCCGCCATCCGCTTCTCCAGCGCGTTGACCTGCCGCTGGTCGAGGTTGCGGGGCAGCTTGACCAGGTGGTTGTTCAGCTTGCGCATCGAGACCTGGCCCTCCTCGTCGCCGAGGATCACGTCGTAGATCGGGGTGTCGCCGGCGATCCGGGCGACCCGCTTCTTCTCCTGGGCCATCAGCGGCTTGATCCGGTTGGGCGCGCCCTCGCCGACGAGGATCACGCCGGGCCGGCCGAGCACCCGGTGCACCGCGTCGAGCTGGGAGGTCAGCTGCACGCCCTGGGTCACCCGCCAGTCGCCGCGCATGTTGCCCAGCACCCAGCCGGCCGCGCCGGGCTGCCCGTCGACCTGGCTGAACGCGGCCTTCTGGGCCCGCCGGCCGAAGACGAACATCAGCGCGACGATCCCGAACAGCACCGCGATCGGGATGGCCGCGAACAACGCGATCCCGACCAGCACGGTGACCAGGAAGATCACCGCGGCGGCGACGAGGAACGCGAGCGCCATCCAGAGCGGCAGCTGTCGATCCCGCTCGTACGTCAGCTTGTAGGCCTGGTAGATCTGCTTGAAGCGCTCGCCCCGAGGCGCCTTCGTCTTGGCGGCCTTCTTGCCGCCCTTGGCCTTCGGGTCGGCCTTGCCGGGCGGCGCCTTCGCCGGGTCCTTCGCCATGCTCACAGAATACCGGGATCAGGCACTCGGCTGGCGAGCAGCAACCGCCTGTTGATAAAGCCGGCCGGCCCGGTACGACGAGCGGACCAACGGCCCGGACAGGACGCCCGCGAAGCCGATCTCCTCGGCCTCGGCCGAGAGCTCCACGAACTCCTCCGGCCTGACCCAGCGCTCGACCGGGTGGTGCCGCGGCGTGGGCCGCAGGTACTGCGTGATCGTGAGCAGGTCGCAGCCGGCCGCGTGCAGGTCGCGCATCGCCTCGCTGACCTCCTCCCGGGTCTCGCCCAGGCCGAGGATGAGGTTGGACTTGGTCACCAACCCGTACGCCCGGGCCTGGCGGAGCACGTCGAGCGAGCGCTCGTACCGGAAGGCGGGGCGGATCCGCTTGAAGATCCGCGGCACGGTCTCCAGGTTGTGCGCGAGCACCTCGGGCCTGGAGCCGAAGACCTCGGCCAGCAGCGCGGGGTCGCCGGAGAAGTCCGGGACGAGGTTCTCCACGCCGGTGCCGGGGTTGACCGCGTGGATCTGCCGGACGGTCTCCGCGTAGAGCCAGGCGCCCTGGTCGGGCAGGTCGTCGCGGGCGACGCCGGTGACCGTCGCGTACCGCAACCCCATGGCCCGGACGGACTCGGCCACCCGGCGCGGCTCGTCGCGGTCCAGCTCGGCCGGCTTGCCGGTGTCGATCTGGCAGAAGTCACACCGCCGGGTGCACTGCTCGCCGCCGATGAGGAAGGTGGCCTCGCGGTCCTCCCAGCACTCGTAGATGTTGGGGCAGCCGGCCTCCTCGCAGACCGTGTGCAGCCCCTCCCGGCGGACCAGGTTCTTCAGCTCCGTGTACTCCGGGCCCATCTTCGCGCGCGTCTTGATCCACGGCGGCTTCCGCTCGATGGGGGTCTCGGAGTTGCGGACCTCCAGCCGGAGCATCCGGCGTCCCTCGGGCTGCAGCGTGGTCACTCCGGACAGGTTACGCCGCGCCGTCCCGGGTAGCCTTCCGGCCCGTGGACCTGCGCATCTTCACCGAACCCCAGCAAGGGGCGAGCTACGACCAGCAGCTGCGGATGGCCCGGGCGGCCGAGGACGCCGGCTTCGACGCGTGGTTCCGCAGCGACCACTACCGCGTCATGGGCGACGGCGACGGGCTGCCCGGGCCGACCGACGCCTGGGTGACGCTGGCCGGCCTGGCCCGGGAGACCTCGCGGATCCGGCTCGGGACGATGGTCACCGCGGCGACGTTCCGGCTGCCGGGCCCGCTGGCGATCACGGTCGCCCAGGTGGACGCGATGAGCGGCGGCCGGGTCGAGCTCGGCCTCGGCACCGGCTGGTACGAGAAGGAGCACACGGCGTACGGGATCCCGTTCCCGGCGCTGGGGGAGCGCTTCGACCGGCTGGAGGAGCAGCTCGCGATCCTGACCGGGCTGTGGTCGGCGACCGGCCCGTTCTCGTACGAGGGGACGCACTACACGCTGACCGACTCCCCCGCGCTGCCGAAGCCGGTCCAGTCGCCGCTGCCGGTGATCATCGGCGGGGCCGGCCAGAAGCGGACCCCGGTGCTGGCCGCGCGGTACGCGGCCGAGTTCAACGTCCCGTTCCGGTCCGCGGCCGAGGTCGGCGAGCTGTTCGAGCTGGTCCGGGACGCGGGTACGGCGGCCGGGCGGACCACACCGATGATCTTCTCCGCCGCGCAGACGGTCTGCGTCGGCAAGGACGAGGCCGAGTTCCGGCGCCGGGCCGGAGCGATCGGGCGGGACCCGGACAAACTGCGGGCCGACGCCGTCGGCGGCACGGTGTCCGAGGTCGTCGACCGGCTGGGGGCGTTCGGCGCGGCCGGGGCGACGCGGGTCTACGCGCAGCTGCTGGACCTGGACGACCTCGACCAGGTCGAGCTGCTCGCGGCCGGGGTGGCGCCGCAGGTCTAGCCGGTCAGGCCGTCCTTGCGCAGGGCGGCCTCGACCGGGTCGAGGACCTCCTCGACCGGCACCGGCCGGCCCAGCTCGATCGCCAGCGAGGTGGCGCCGACGCCCGGGATGCCGCACGCGGTGATCTGCTGGTAGGCGGCCATGCTCGGATCGCAGTTGAGCGAGAAGCCGTGCATGGTGACGCCGCGGGAGACACGGATCCCGATCGAGGCGATCTTGCGTTCGGGCTGCTGCCGGTCGGCCGGCAGCCAGACTCCGGACCGGCCCTCGACCTGGGTCGCCGGCACTCCGAGGCCGGCGCAGATGCCGATCAGCACCCGCTCCAGCCGGCGCACGTACGCGACCACGTCGACGGGGTCGGCCAGCTTGACGATCGGGTAGCCGACGAGCTGGCCGGGACCGTGCCAGGTGATCCGGCCGCCGCGGTCGACGTCGATCACCGGCGTCCCGTCGGCGGGGCGCTCCCAGTCCTCGGTGCGCCTGCCGGCGGTGTAGACCGACGGGTGCTCCAGCAGCAGCACGGTGTCCGGGCGGTCGCCCGCGACGACGTCCTCGTGCAGCGTCCGCTGCTGCTCCAGCGCCTGCCCGTACGGCACCGAACCGGCCCTGATCACGTCCACGAAACGAGCCTACGCCCGGCCCTGAGACGCCTGAATCGCTCCGGGTAGTGGGCGTGATGAGGTCCTCCGCCTCCGGCCGGGCTCGGTGGAAGAGGTCGGGCCGGGTCCCGCACCGCGCGCCCGGGGTTGCGGGGGCCGCCCCCGAGGGGTCACTGCCCTACGCTCCGGGGGATCCGCCCGGAGGAGGAGATCCGCATGCCGCCCGCCCGCGCCCGGCGCCGCTGGATCGGCGCCGGTCTCCTGCTGCTCTGGCTGATCGTGATCTTCGTGGCCGGGCCGTTCTCCGGGAAGCTCGGCGACGTCGAGACCAACGACAACGCCGCGTTCCTGCCCAAGACGGCGGAGTCGACCGAGGTCAACGACCTGCAGGAGCAGTTCGTCAGCCAGGACACGACGCCCGCGATCCTGGTCTGGGAGGGGAAGTCCCGCATCACCGACGGCGACCTGAGCTCGATCAGGCAGGAGCTGGCCGAGGTCAAGACCGTGCCGCGGGTGGTCTCGGTCAGCGACCCGATCACCGCCCGGGACGGCACCGCGGTGCAGGCGATCGTGCAGATCGCCGGCACCGACGGCCAGGAGCTGACCGACGCGGTCGACGCGGTCCGGGGCAAGGTCCAGGACCGCGGCGGGATCTCCGCGTACGTGACCGGGCCGGGCGGCACGCTGGCCGACTTCATCGCCGCCTTCGGCGGGATCGACTCGACGCTGCTGCTGGTCACCGGCGTCGTGGTGATCGTGATCCTGCTGCTGGTCTACCGCAGCCCGGTGCTGTGGTTCTTTCCGATCCTGTCGGTCGGCGCGGCGTACTCGCTGGCGGCCGGGCTGGTCTACTGGCTGACCGACGGCGGCGTGCTCACGCTCAACGGGCAGAGCCAGGGCATCCTCACCGTGCTCGTCTTCGGTGCCGGGACGGACTACGCGCTGCTGATCATCTCCCGGTTCCGGGAGGAACTGCGCCGGCACGAGAACAGGTACGAGGCGATGGGGGCGGCCCTGCGCGGTGCCGGGCCGGCCGTCCTCGCCTCCGGCGTCACGGTCATCCTCGGCCTGCTCTGCCTGCTGGTCTCGGACCTGTCCTCGAACAAGAGCCTCGGGCCGGTCGCCGCGCTCGG
>DASYKU010000037.1 GCA_035995165.1 Mycobacteriales bacterium | reverse complement strand
TAGCCGTGGCTGGCCAGGTCCTCGGCTACATGGGTGCCGATGGTCCGCGGGTCCGCACCGCCCGGGCTGTAGAGCACTGCGGGATGACGGCCGGGAAGAGCGGGCGCATCGACGTACGAATGGGTCAGCGTGGCCGCCCAGTTCACCCCGCTGCTCGGCAGCTCCGGGTGGAGGACGCCGGCGTCCAAACCCTTGAATACGCTGGCTCCGGCTGGTGCGAGCTGCGGAGCGCGTCGATGGCCGCGTACGTCGGTCGCGGGGTAGAAGACCGTTAGCGCGAGCTCCCGCGTCGGTGCGCCGTTCCAGGGATCGGAGCGCTTCGTGTCGGTCAGCGTGCGAGTAGTAGTACCGACGCGCCAGGGGCCGGTGGGAGCAGGCAGGCGCAGTGTCAGGTCGGTTGGAGCCGCGTAGGCGGTCTGCAGCGGGAGAGCGGAGGCGGCGGTCGCAGCGAGGAAGGTTCGTCGTCTCATGGTGACGACGCTGTCAGGCTCAAGCTCGCACGTCGGTTGATCTACAGGTATCTCCACCCGGAGGTCCTGCTCCGGGTGGAGACCTGGGGTGGTTAGGCGCCGGTCAGGTTGGTGCCGGCGTCGTAGTACCGGAAGTAGGAGTCGGTGGCTGGGAAGGTGGTCGGGACCTTGCCGAGGCCCTTGATGACCGTTGCGGCGCCATTGGCGTGGCTGACGGCGTACAGGTAGCCCGCGCCGGTGTTCTTGTCGATGCCGAGCAGCAGGGTGCCGTAGTTGCCGCACTTCTCGGCGATCAGGGTCTCGAAGCTCTGCCAGGTCGACGTACGCACCTTCGTCACGACCGGCTTGCCGGAGCCCGTGGGCACCTGGACCGTGTACAGCGCGCCGCCGTTCGTGGTGGCCAGGAACGTGTCGTACGTGCTGCCCTGACCGATCAGCGCCATCGTCTTGACCGCCTTGAAGCCGCCGAAGGTCGTGTAGTACTTCCAGCCGGCCGAGGTGACCGTCCACCGAGCGATGAGGCCGTCGGTGAACTGGTTGATCAACGAGTAGGCGTTGGACCGGACAATGCCCCCCGTAGAGGACCGGCTCAGTTCGACGTACTTGTGCAGGTCGTCCCAGCCGCCGCCGACCAGGGTCTGCTTGACGGTGCCCGGCACAACCGCCGTACCGGTGCCGTCGGTGATGTAGCTGGTGCCGTACAGCCGCGTACCGAGGGCGACCAAACCGGTGCGCTGCTCTCCGGCCGGTACGACGAGTTCGGTGCGCACGGCGGTGGGCAGGTGTGCCTGACCGTCCGCATACAGGTCTTTCGGGCCGACCTGCCGGGCGCCGGCCGACGGCGTAGCGGTGATCTTCTGCAGAGTGTGGTCGCCACCTGGCGTGACTGAGCCCAGTCGCAGTGAGCAGGCCGCGGACTGGCTGGTCGTGCTCGCCGGAGTCGCCCCCGCGGGTCCCGTGATCAGCGTGCCCGCCGCGAGTGCCCCGACGGCGATCGCGCCTGACGCTCGCCTGTTCTTGATCATCTGGTGTGCCCTTCTTCGCGTCGTCGGAGGCCGATGCCTCCGATGGATCGATGCGGGCGGAGACTCGATTGTTGCCCCGCGGCGGTGCATCAAAGGGATAACGCCGCGATACGGCGCGCCTGAGATCTGGCCCGCTTGTCGGAACCGCGCCGTAGTGTGGGAGATGTGAACCGGCGAATCTTCGGTCTGGAGAACGAGTACGGCGTGACCTGTACGTTCCGCGGGCAGCGGCGACTGACCCCGGACGAGGTGGCGCGGTACCTGTTTCGGCGGGTCGTGTCCTGGGGGCGGAGCAGCAACGTCTTCCTCCGCAACGGGGCCCGGCTCTACCTCGACGTGGGCTCCCACCCGGAGTATGCGACCGGCGAGTGCGACTCGGTCACCGACCTGATCGCGCACGACAAGGCCGGTGAGCGGATCCTCGAGGGACTGCTGGTCGACGCGCAGAAGCGCCTGCACGACGAAGGCATCTTCGGCGACGTCTACCTGTTCAAGAACAACACCGACTCGGCCGGCAACAGCTACGGCTGCCACGAGAACTACCTGGTCAGCCGGCACGGCGACTTCGCCAAGCTGGCCGACGTACTCATCCCGTTCCTGGTCACCCGGCAGCTGATCTGCGGCGCCGGCAAGGTGCTGCAGACGCCGCGCGGCGCGGTGTACTCCGTGTCGCAGCGGGCCGAGCACATCTGGGAGGGCGTCTCCAGCGCGACCACCCGGTCCCGGCCGATCATCAACACCCGCGACGAGCCGCACGCGGACGCCGAGCGGTTCCGCCGGCTGCACGTCATCGTCGGCGACTCGAACATGAGCGAGACGACCACGCTGCTCAAGGTCGGCGCGACCCACCTGGTGCTGCGCATGATCGAGGCCGGGATCGTCTTCCGCGACCTGACCCTGGAGAACCCGATCCGGGCCATCCGCGAGGTCAGCCACGACATCACCTCCAAGCGCCGGGTCAAGCTGGCCAACGGCCGGGAGGCGACCGCGCTGGACATCCAGCGCGAGTACCACCAGAAGGCCGCCGACTTCGTCGACCGGCGCGGCGGCGACCCGACGTCCAAGCGGGTGGTCGAGCTCTGGGGCCGGACCCTGGACGCGATCGCCAGCGGCGACCTCTCCCAGATCGACCGGGAGATCGACTGGGCCACCAAGTACCAGCTGATCGAGCGCTACCGGGCCAAGCACGGGCTGACGCTGTCCTCGCCCCGGGTCGCCCAGCTGGACCTGGCGTACCACGACATCCACCGCGGCCGCGGGCTCTACTACCTCATGGAGCGCAAGGGGATGGTGGACCGGGTCGCCTCCGACGTGGCGATCTTCGAGGGCAAGAACACCCCGCCGCAGACCACCCGGGCGCGGCTGCGGGGCGAGTTCATCCGGCGCGCCCAGGAGAAGCGGCGCGACTTCACCGTCGACTGGGTGCATCTCAAGCTCAACGACCAGGCCCAGCGCACCGTGCTGTGCAAGGACCCGTTCCGTTCCCAGGACGAGCGCGTGGAGAAGCTCATCGCCTCCATGTGAGGCCGCGAAAACTGCGCCACCGCCAGCAGGAACGACCTGCTGGCGATGAACAACGACCCGATCGGGCTGGCCCGGCAGGCGGTGGGCAACCAGACCGCGTTCATGAACGGTGCCGAACTTCAGCAAGACCATCCAGGACCTGAGGACGGCGCTTCGGACGTCTGGGGCTGAGTCGCGACCGGCCGGGCCCGCGCGGGGCCCGGCCGGGTGCGGACGCGGGGCGTCACCGAGCACTAGTCTGGACGGGTGTCGTCGCGCCGGGCCGAGCGACTGGTCAACCTCGTGCTGTGCCTGCTGTCGACCCGCCAGTTCCTGACCGCGGAGCGGATCCGGACCGCGGTGCCGGGCTACGAGCCCGACGACGGCTCGACCCGGGCCGACGACGCCTTCAAGCGGATGTTCGAACGGGACAAGTCCGAGCTGCGTGAGCTCGGCGTACCGCTGGAGACCGGGCGGACCAGCATCTTCGACACCGAGGAGGGCTACCGGATCGCCCGCCGCGACTACGAGCTGCCCGCGGTGTCGCTGGAGCCGGACGAGGCCGCCGCGGTGGGCCTGGCCGCCCGGCTCTGGCAGTCCGCGGAGCTGGCGGACGCCGCCCGCGGCGCACTGCTGAAGCTGCGCGCCGGCGGGGTGGACGTGGAGCCGGCCCGGACCCTGGACGTCGAGCCGCGGGTCGACGCGGCCGAGGAGGCCCTGCACCCGTGCCTGGACGCGGTCCAGGCCGGCCGGGCGGTCCGCTTCGCCTACCGCAAGTACGGCGGCGAGGAGTCGCAGCGCGAGGTCGAGCCCTGGGGCGTCGTGTCCTGGCGCGGCCGGTGGTACCTGGTCGGGCACGACCGCGGCCGCGAGGCGGCCCGCTGCTTCCGGCTGTCCCGGGTGGTCGGCGCGGTCCGGCCGGTCGGCCCGGACGGCGCGGTCAAGGTCCCGACCGGCATCGACCTGGTCGAGTACGTCGTCGCGGCCGAGCCGCAGCGCTTCACCCGCACGGCCCGGGTCCGGGTCCGGGCCGGCCAGGGCACCTGGCTGCGCAAGATCTCCAGCACGGTCACCCCGGGCCAGCGCGGCTCGGACTGGGACGGGCTGGAGATCGGCTACGACGATCCCGAATGGCTGGCCGACCGGGTCGCCCGGCAGGGCGCGGCCGCGGTCGTCGACGGGCCGCCCGAGGTGCGGGACGCGGTCGTCCGGCGGCTGCGGGCGCAGGCCGGCGTTCCGGCCGTCGCCCCGGGCGGCGTTCCGGCCGTCGCCCCCGAGGTGGCCTCGTGAGCGGCTCCGGGGACCGGCTGCCGCGGCTGCTGGCGCTGCTGCCGTACCTGCTCGCCCATCCGGGCGTCCGGGTCGGGGAGGTGGCGGCCGACTTCGACGTGCCCGAGGCCCAGCTGCGCCGGGACCTGCAGCTGCTGTGGATGTGCGGGCTGCCCGGGCACGGCCCGGGCGACCTGATCGACCTGTCCTTCGAGGGCGACACGGTCACCGTCGGGCACGACGCCGGGCTGGCCCGCCCGCTGCGGCTGACCGCGGACGAGGCGCTGGCCCTGGTGGTGGCGCTGCGGACGCTCGCGGACGAGCCGGCGCTGACCGACCGGGGCGCGGTGGAGCGGGCGCTGGCCAAGGTCGAGGCCGCGGCCGGGGGAGCGGTGGAGGCGGCCAGCGCGGTCGCGGTCGCGGTCGAGCCGACCGACCGGGTGCTGGCGCAGCTGCGCGGCGCGCTGGACCTGGGCCGGGCCGTGCACCTGACGTACTACGTGGCGGCCCGGGACGAGAGCACCGAGCGGGACGTGGACCCGGTCCGGCTGCGCTGGGCCGACGGCCGCTGGTACCTGGAGGCCTGGTGCCGCTCGGTCCGGGCGATGCGGTTCTTCCGGATCGACCGGGTCGACGGGGTCAGGATCCTGGACGAGCCGTCCGACCCGCCGGCCGACGCGGTCCCGCGGGACCTGTCCGAAGGCGTCTACCAGCCCGCGCCGGAGCATCCGCTGGTGACGCTGCGGCTGGACCAGCCCGGGCGGTGGGTGGCCGACTACTACCCGTGCGAGACCGTGGCGCCGCTGCCGGACGGCCGGCTGGAGGTCACGCTGCGGGCCGCCGACACGAGCTGGCTGCGCCGGCTGGTACTCGGCCTGGGCGGGGCGGCCGAGGTCGTGGGGCCGCAGTGGCTGGCCGAGCAGGTCCGCGCGGAGGCCGTGGAAGCCCTCTCCGCTTACCCCTAAAACTCGGGGGCGGGAGGGGGTCTAACCTGACCAGGGTGACCGTTCTCATCGCCTGGGTGGCCGTCGCGGGGGTCTCCGTCGTGCTCCTCGGCATCCTGACGTACGGGCTGTATGGCCAGCTCAAACGCCTGCAGACGACGGTGGGGAAGGTCCAGGCCGACCTGATGCCCCAGATCGAGTCATTGCGGCCGGAGACCCCCCAAGGACGGCATAGGGCCGGGTGAACACTCCACGACCACAGGCGTGGAGCGGTTATGGACGGCCTTCCCGTCGTACGATGACGCCGTCGTCTTCCTGAGAGGTCAGGCCCACAATGCTCGGACTTGGTCCGCCAGAGTTGATCATTATCGCGATCGTGATCCTCGCGCTGTTCGGTTACAAGAAGCTGCCCGACGCGGCCCGCGCCGTCGGCCGCTCGGCCCGCATCCTCAAGGCCGAGACCAAGGGCCTGCGCGAGGACCCGGCGCCCCGCGACCTCGAGTCGCGGGCCGAGGCGGAGTACCGGCGCGAGACCACCCCACCGCCGGCCGCCGCGCCGACCCCGCCGCCGGCCGCCCCGGCCCCGCCGCAGTACGCGGACGCTCCGCGCCCGGTGCACGTCCCGCCGCCGTCCGAGACTCGCTGAGGTAGGCCGCGCAGTGACCATGCCCAACGTGCTGCGGAGGGTCGTGGGTCGCAATCGGACGACCCCACGCTCGCCGGACGGCACGATGTCGCTGCGCGACCACCTCACCGAACTGCGCAGCCGCCTGATCAAGGCGCTGTTCTTCGTGGCCGTCGGTGCGGTAGTCGGCTGGATCTTCTATCCCCAGATCCTCGACCTGCTCAAAGAGCCGTACTGCAAGCTTCCGGCGAACCGGCGGTTCAACCCGAGCGGGGTCACGTCGGCGAACCAGTGCCAGCTGGCCTTCTTCGGCCCGCTGGACGGGTTCGTGCTGCGGCTGAAGATCGGCGTGATCTGCGGGATCATCCTGTCCTCGCCGTTCTGGCTCTACCAGCTCTGGTCCTTCGTGACGCCCGGGCTGCGCCGGAACGAGAAGCGCTGGACCACGCTGTTCGTGTTCGCCGCGACGCTGCTGTTCGGCGCGGGCGCGGTGATCTCGTACTTCACCATCGGCAAGGCGCTGACCCTGCTGGTCAACCTGGCCGGCAGTGGGACGGTCGCGGTCCTGGCGGTGCCGAACTACGTCAGCTTCGTGACCTCGATGCTGCTCGTGTTCGGCGCGGCCTTCGAGCTGCCGCTGCTGGTCTCGATGCTCAACCTGGTCGGCGTGCTCCCCGCGAGCCGCCTGATCAAGTGGCAGCGGATGGCGATCTTCCTGATCTTCGTGTTCGCCGCGGTGGCGACGCCGAGCCAGGACCCGATCAGCATGTGCATGCTGGCCATCCCGATGAGCCTGCTGTTCGAGGGCTCCGTGCTGCTGGCCTGGCTGCACGACCGCCGCAAGGCCCGCCGCGAGGCCGAGAACGGCCTCGGCGAGCTCGACGACGACGAGGTCTCGCCGCTGGACACCTCGATCCAGCCGATCGACGACCTCGACGCGATCGACCCGCCGCGCCGCTGACCTGACCCACCCCGCTCGAAGCCACCGTCCCGCTACGGTTCCGCCGTGGCGTGGACGGTGGCTCTGCTGGCGAACCCGCGGGCCGGGCGGGGGCGGGGCGCCCGGATCGCCGGGCCGGTGCGGGAGGCGCTGACCCGCGCCGGCATGGACGTGCTCGTGCTGGCCGGGGAGTCCGGCGCCGAGTCCACCGCGCTGGCCGCCGACGCCGTCGCGCAGGGGATCGAGGCCGTGGTCGCCGTCGGCGGGGACGGCCTCGTGCACTGCGCGCTGCAGGCCGTGGCCGGGACGGGCGTGCCGCTCGGCATCGTGCCCGCGGGCGGCGGCAACGACCTGGCCGGGGAGCTCGGGCTGCCGGTCGACCCGCGTGCGGCCGTCGCCGTGATCGCGGCCGGCCGGAGCCGCGAGGTCGACCTCGGCCGGACGGCGAAGGGCCAGTGGTGGGGCGGCGTGCTCAACGCCGGCTTCGACTCCCAGGTGGTGGCCCGGGCCGAACGGATGCGGCGCCCGCGCGGGCCGTTCCGCTACGACCTGGCCGCGTACCTGGAGATCGTCAACCTGCGGCCGCACCGGATGCGGATCACGCTCGACGGCGTCAGCACGTCGCAGCTGGTCACGCTGGTCGCCGTCGGCAACAGCCCGCGCTACGGCGGGGGCATGCGGATCGCCCCGGACGCGGACCTGGACGACGGCGTGTTCGACGTCGTGGTCGCCGAGGCGATGCCGCGCCGGACGCTGGCCCGGCTCAAGCCGCTGGTCCGGGCCGGCACCCACGTCCGGCACGCGCAGGTCAGCGTGCACCGGGCGGCGTCGGTGACGCTGGAGTCCGACGACCTGCCGGCGTACGCGGACGGCGAGCCGATCGGCGTGCTGCCCGTCACCACCACCTGCGTCCGGCGGGCATTGCGGGTGCTGGTGCCCTGAGTACCGTCGAGCGGTGGGCTTCATCGAGTCAGTGAACGTCGGGGTGCCGAAGCCGTACGCGGGGAAGACCGGCCGCAGCGGGATCGACAAGATCCCCACCGCCGAGCCGGTCGCGGTCACCGTGCCGGGGTGGGGCGGCAGCGGCCTGGCCGGCGACGAGATCGTCGACAAGCCCAACCACGGCGGCCCGGACCAGGCCGTCTACGGGTACGCCCGGGAGGACCTCGAGGTCTGGGCGGAGCGGCTCGGCCGGCCGATCCGGGGCGGCTGGTTCGGCGAGAACCTCACCACCGCCGGCCTCGACGTCACCGGCGCGGTCGCCGGCGAGATCTGGCGGGTCGGCAGCACGGTCCTGCAGGTCACCTGCCCGCGGATCCCGTGCGCGACGTTCACCGACCAGGTCGGGCGGGACCACTGGAGCACGGAGTTCATCCGGCACGGCGTGCCCGGGGCGTACCTGCGGGTGCTGCGGCCGGGGCAGGTCCGGGCCGGGGACGAGGTCACGGTCACCGACCGGCCGGACTCGCCGGTCACGATCGGCGTCATGTTCCGGGCGATGACCGTCGAGCCGGACCTGCTGCGGCTGCTCCTGGACGCGCCGCTGGTGCCCGAGGACATCCGCGCGCTGGCCGCGCGCCGGGTCCCGGCCCGGTAGTCCGTACGCTGGAGCGGTGACCAGTCCGGCCGAGCAGTACGCGGCGGCCCGCCGGCGGCGCGACCGGCCCACCCTGACCGACTTCACCGCCGGTTACCCGTTCGAGCTCGACCCGTTCCAGACCGAGGCCTGCGAGGCCCTGGAGGACGGCTTCGGCGTGCTGGTCTGCGCGCCGACCGGGGCCGGCAAGACCGTGGTCGGCGAGTTCGCGGTGCACCTGGCGCTGACCGAGGGCCGCAAGTGCTTCTACACGACGCCGATCAAGGCGCTGTCCAACCAGAAGTACAACGACCTCGTCGACCGGTACGGGCCGGGCAACGTCGGCCTGCTCACCGGCGACAACTCGGTCAACGGCGACGCGCCGATCGTGGTGATGACCACCGAGGTGCTGCGCAACATGCTCTACGCCGGCTCCCGCGCGCTCGGCAACCTCGGCTACGTCGTCATGGACGAGGTGCACTACCTGGCCGACCGGTTCCGCGGCGCGGTCTGGGAAGAGGTGATCATCCACCTGCCGGCCTCGGTCCGGCTGGTCTCGCTGTCGGCGACGGTGAGCAACGCCGAGGAGTTCGCCGACTGGCTGGTCACCGTCCGCGGCGACACCAAGGTGGTCGTCGACGAGCACCGGCCGGTGCCGCTCTGGCAGCACATGATGGTCGGCTCCCGGATCTTCGACCTCTTCCGGGGCGGGGAGATGGCCAAGGAGGTCGACCCCGACCTGGTCCGGTACGTCCGGGACCGGGAGCGCTACACCGAGCCCCGCCGGCGCGGCGGCCGGCCCGGCGGCTGGCGGCCGCCGGCCCGCTTCGACGTCATCGAGCGGCTGGACCGCGACGGCCTGCTGCCGGCGATCACGTTCATCTTCAGCCGGGCCGGCTGCGACGCCGCGGTGGCCCAGTGCGTGGCCGCCGGGCTGCGGCTGAACTCGCCGGCCGAGGCGGCCGAGGTCCGCGAGGTGGCGGCGGCGTACACGGCGAACCTGGCCCCGGACGATCTGGACGTGCTGGGCTACTGGGAGTGGCTGGACGGGCTGCAGCGCGGGGTGGCCGCGCACCACGCCGGCCTGATCCCGACGTTCAAGGAGACCGTCGAGGAGCTGTTCGCCCGCGGGCTGGTGAAGGCGGTCTTCGCGACCGAGACGCTGGCACTGGGCATCAACATGCCGGCCCGGTCGGTGGTGCTGGAGCGGCTGGTCAAGTTCAACGGCGAGACGCACGCGGACGTGACGCCGGGGGAGTACACCCAACTGACCGGGCGGGCCGGGCGGCGCGGCATCGACGTCGAGGGGCACGCGGTCGTGCTCTGGTCGCCCGGGGTCGACCCGGAGCAGGTGGCCGGGCTGGCCTCGACCCGGACGTACCCGCTGCGGTCGTCGTTCCGGCCCTCGTACAACATGGCCGTCAACCTGTCCCGGCAGCTGTCCCGGTCGCAGGCCCGGCAGCTGCTGGAGCGCTCGTTCGCCCAGTTCCAGGCCGACCGCGCGGTCGTCGGGCTGGCCCGGCAGGTGGACCGCAACGACGACGCGCTGGCCGGGTACGAGGAGGCGATGCGCTGCCACCTCGGCGATTTCGCCGAGTACGCGGCGCTGCGGGCGCAGCTGAAGGAGCGCGAGTCGGCGCTGTCCCGGGAGGGCGCGGCCCAGCGCCGGGCCGCGGCCGAGCAGTCGCTGGAGCGGCTCAAGCCCGGCGACGTGATCCGGGTGCCGAGCGGGAAGCGGTCCGGGATGGCCGTGGTCGTCGACCCGGGCGTGCACCCGGCCCGGGAGACCCGCCCGCTGGTGGTGACCGAGGACCGGTGGGCCGGCCGGCTGTCCCCGATCGACTTCCCGACCCCGGTCGAGCCGCTGGCCCGGGTCAAGGTGCCCAAGCACTTCGACCACCGCTCCCCGCAGGCCCGCCGGGACCTGGCCTCGACCCTGCGCAACGCCCGGCCCGAGGACGCGCCGCGGCCGGGGAAGGGCCGCTCGGCCGCGGCCGACGACGCCGAGATCGCCCGGCTGCGGCGGGAGATCCGGCAGCACCCCTGCCACGGCTGCGCGGACCGGGAGGAGCACGCCCGCTGGGCCGAGCGGTACGGGCGGCTGCGCCGCGACACCGACGGCCTGCGGCACCGGGTGGACAACCGGACCCACTCCATCGCCCGGACCTTCGACCAGGTCTGCGCGCTGCTCACCGCCCGCGGCTACCTGTCCGGCTCGGGCAAGGACGCCGGCGGGGTGACCGACGCCGGCCGGCAGCTGGCCCGGATCTGGTCCGAGTCCGACCTGCTGGTGGCCGAGTGCGTCCGGTCCGGCGTCTGGGAGACGCTGTCCGCGGCCGAGCTGGCCGCCTCGGTGTCCGCGCTGCTCTACGAGTCCCGCCGGGAGGCCGAGGCCCCGGTCCGGCTGCCCGAGGGCCAGGTCCGGACCGCGCTGGAGGAGACCCGGCGGCTGTGGACCGAGCTGGAGGAGGACGAGCAGCGGCACGGGCTGGCGCTGACCCGCGAGCCGGATCCGGGCTTCGCCTGGGCCGCGTACCGGTGGGCCCGGGGGGAGCCGCTGGACCGGGTGCTGAGCTCGTCGGCGACGGCCGGGCAGGAGCTCTCGGCCGGCGACTTCGTCCGCTGGTGCAAGCAGCTGCTGGACCTGCTCGACCAGCTCGCGGCGGTGGCCGGGCCGGACGCCGCGCTGGGCACGACGGCCCGGGCCGCGGTGTCGGCGCTGCGGCGGGGCGTGGTCGCCTCGGCCGGTACGGTCTGACCCGTGCCGGACGGGATGACCTGCAAGACCTGCCTCACGCTCAGCCCGCCGGGCGCGCCTGCCTGCGTACGCTGCAACACGCCGCTGGACCCGGTTCCCCGGCCGGACGCGGGTCCTCGGCCGGGCGCGGGTCCTCGGCCGGGCGACGGTCCTCGGCCGGGCGACGGGGCTCGGCCGGACGCGGGTCTTCGGCCGGACGCGGGTCTTCGGCCGGACGCGGGTCTTCGGCCGGACGCGGGGTCGACGCGGATCGGGCCGGGGCTGGCGGCGCCCCCGAAGGGGGCGCCGGGCTCCTCCCGGGAGTTCGCCGTCGCGGTCCAGCCGCCCGGCTACGGACCGGAGGAGGAGCCGCCGCCCGCGCCCGAGCCGCCGCCGGAGGACCCGTCGCTGGCCCGCCGGGTCACGATCGTCGGGCTGGTCGTCGTCGTCCTCGTGCTGGTCGGGGGCGGGGCGGCGCTCTGGCTGACCCGCCCGCGCTACGTCGACACCGGCAGCGTGCAGCAGGCGGTGAGCGCCGATCTGTCCGCCCGCGGCGGGGGAGCGGTCACCGTCAGCTGCCCGGGCGACCAACGACTCGAAGCCGGGGTACGATTCGCGTGCATTGCGACCGATATCACGGGCAGTAAAAAGCCAGTTACCGTGACACTTGTGGACAGCTCGGGCAAGTACACCTGGGCACTGGGAACCGCGTAGGGTCTGTTGCGCGTCTCGTCGCCGGACGAGCGAAGCACGGGCAGGTGGAGGAGACCACGATGCAGCCAGGGCAGCCGCCCGAGCAGGACCCGCAGCGCGGCCAGCAGCCCTACGGGCAGCAGCCGTACGGGCAGTTCCGCCCGGAGGAGCAGGCCGAGGAGCCGGCGCAGCCGCAGTACGGTCAGCAGCCGCCGCCCGGCGGCTACCCGTCCGGCCAGCAGCAGGACTACGGGCAGCAGCAGGGCTGGGGCCAGCAGCCGGGCCAGCAGCCGGGCCAGCAGGGCTACCCCTCCGGCCAGCAGCCGCAGGGCGGCTACCCCTCGGGCCAGCAGTACGGGCAGCAGCCCGCGCAGCCCGACTACCAGTCCGGCCAGCAGCCGGGCTACGGCCAGCAGCAGGACTACGGGCAGCAGGGCTACGGCCAGCAGCCGGCCCAGCCCGAGTACGGGCAGCAGCCCGCGCAGCCGGACTACCAGTCCGGCTCGCAGCCGACCCAGCAGTGGAGCGGCGGCCAGCAGGGCTACGGCGCCCAGCCGACCCAGCAGTTCGGCTCCCCGCCGGCGTACGGGCAGCAGGACTACAACCAGCAGCAGGACTACAACCAGCAGCAGGGCTGGGGCCAGCAGGCCCAGCCCGGGTACGAGTCCGGCCAGCAGTACGGCCAGGCCGGTTACGGGCAGCAGGCCGGCGCCGGCTACCCGGGCCAGCAGGGCTACGACCAGTACAGCCCGCAGTCCACGACCCAGTTCCCGTCGTACGGGCAGCAGCCGCAGCAGACCTACGGCCAGCCTGCGTACGGGCAGCCGGGCTACCAGCAGACGCAGTTCCCGGGCTCGACCGCGGCCCCGGCCAAGAAGGGCGGCCGCGGCGTGCTCTACGCGGTGCTCGGCGTGGTCGCGGTGCTGATCGTGCTCGTCGGCGTGTTCGGATTCCTGGCGCTGCGGCCGAAGGTCTTCGACGCCACCGCGCTGAACTCGACGATCTCCTCGCAGTACAAGGAGAAGTTCGGCGACTCGTCGGTCGCGGTGAACTGCCCCACGGACCAGAAGGTCTCCAAGGGCTCGACGTTCACCTGCGACATCACCGGGCGCTCGGAGAAGATCCAGGTGACCGTCGCGTCGAACGACGGCGACTACACCTGGCGCCCGACCGGCTCCTAGACCCACTCGCGAACGGGCCCTTCCCTCCCGGGGAAGGGCCCGTTTCGCGTCCGGCCAGGGCGCGCCGGCCGCCTCACGGCACGCGGTAGGCCAGCAGGAGGCTGCCGGTGGGCGTCGATGTCGCGCTCCGCAACTCGAGCCGGCGGATGTCGTCGGTGCTCGCGAACAGCCGGCGGCCCGAGAACCCCACCACCGGACCGACCACCAACCGCAACTCGTCGACCAGTCCCGCCTCGAGCAGCGACCGTGCCAGCCGGATACTGCCGTGGACGCCGATGTCGCCGCCGGGCCGGGCCTTCAGGTCGCGCACCAGGTCCTCCACCGGCCCCCCGACCGCCTCGCAGTGGGACCATCCGTCCGGCAGCGGCGTGGACGTCACGACGTACTTCTTGACCCGGTTGATGAAATCGGCGAACGGCTGGTCCTCGACGGCCGGCCAGTAACGCGACCACTCGTCGTACATCCGGCGGCCCAGCAGCACCGCATCCTGCGCGCCGATGATCCTCTCTTCGTTGTCCTCCATCACCGCGTCGAACCCGGGCGCCTGCCCGGGCTCCTGACCCGGCAGGAAGTACCGGGCCGGGTCGTCGACGGCACCGTCGAGGGACATCAGGGTGTAGAGAACGACCTTGCGCACAGGGACCTCCCGATCGGCTGACCCCGTTGTTCTACCGGCCGGGGACGACTTTCCGCGGGAGCAGGCCGCGATCGCCGACTCCCAGCACCCTCACCGTCGTGATCGTGCGACCGGCCGGGCGGCGCCGGGCACGAATCGGGGCACGTCCCGGGCGTAGTCCCCGTACGCGGTTCCGAGGTTGCGGCGCAGGTCGCGCTCCTCGAAGTGGACGCCGACCGCGATGTACGCGGATGCGGCGAGCGCGAACAGCTGTCCGGCGATCGCGTACGCGATCTCGGTCCCGTCGGCCAGCCGCGTGGACGCCAGCCGCTGCTTCACGAGAGGCATTCTGCCGCCCGCGCCGTCTGCTGTTTCGTGCGACTGCCCTGGGCCGGGTGACGACGCTCCCGACCCGAACGCCGAGGCCGGCGCCATGGTGGACCGCGTCGGCCCGGGCCGCGGCCGGATTGTCGGAGGCCCGTGGTAGTCCTGCGTCGTGAGCGCGAATGCGAGCGGCCGCGCCAACCGCGTCGCCCCGGACGGCTCGATGCACGCCGTCGCCGACCGTGGCCTGTTCTGGGGCAACCGGGGCCGGTTGCTCGACGCGCGCGGCGAGCTCGCCCGCCGGTCGCGCGGCCGCAACTGGCTGGTGTGCGTACTGGAGTTCAAGGGGCGACGGCGTACGCAGTGGCGACCGGACCGGCTCACCGAGCTGTACTTCCTGGACGAGGCGACCGCGTTCGCCGCCGGGCACCGTCCGTGCGGCGAGTGCCGCCACCGGGACTACCGGCGTTTCAAGGCAGCCTGGGTCCGGGCCCTCCCGGATGCGGGATCCTCGGCCGGGGAGATCGACCGCCGGCTGCACGCCGACCGCCTCGGCCCGTCCGGTCCGCTCACCCACGTCGCCCCGCTCGCCTCGCTGCCCGACGGCACGATCGTGGAGCACGACGACGCCTTCTGGCTCGTGCTCGGCGACTCCCTGCACCGCTGGTCCTTCTCCGGCTACGCCCCGGCCCGCCGCCGCGCCGGCTTTCCCGCCGAGATCACCGTCCGTACCCCCCGAGCCGCCGTCGCCACCCTCGGCTCCGGCTACGAGCCGGTCATCCACCCTTCCGCGGAACGATCCTGACCGAGCGTCGCCGGCAGTTCCGCCGGGTCCTTGGACGACCGGTGAGTTCCGATCCTGTTCCTCACGCGGGTGAGCCCGCACTCCCGGCGTCCGGACGGACCGCGATCGCCTCGATCGAGACGAGCAGGCCGCGGGGAAGCCGCACGTTGGCCGGCGCGGAGCGGGCGGGCGGCGGGTCCGGCATGTACCGGGCGTAGACGGCGTCGAGCCGGGCGAAGTCGGCTGCGTCGGCGTAGAAGATCGTCGTCTTGACCACGTCCGCCCAGGAAGCACCCGCGGCGGCGAGCACCGCGGTGAGGTTCTGCAGCGCCTGCTCGGTCTGAGCCTCGATGCCTTCCGGGATCGCGCCGGTGACCGGCTCGATGCCAGCGGTGCCCGAGCAGAACACGAACGCGCCGGCCACGATCGCCTGGCTGTAGGCCCCGAGCGCGGCCGGGGCGCGGTCGGTCGAGATCGCCTGTCGGATGGTCATCCTCGGTGTGTCCTCTCGGGAATTCGGTGGGCGACGAGTCGGGCGGCCGGGTCCTGGCACCACGCTCGGACGGACGGCCAGGCTCCGTAGCCGGCATCGGGATCCAGGGGCCGAGGGCGACGGTTCCGCCAGCCGTGCAGGACCAGGAAGCGGCGTCGGATCACCGGGTCATCCTGCCGCGTGCCCACGGGACCGCACGACATCCCGGTACGTCCGAGTCCGGCGCTCTCGCCGGCGCCCCTGTGGCGGCGGGCTAGGGGATCGGGTCTCCGTGGTACTCGGCGACGATGCCCTGCTCGGCGAGCCGGGCCAGCCACCGCTCGACGGACTCCGGATCCGCGGCGGCCCGGTGCAGGCCCGGTGCCACCCGTCCCGCGACGATCTCGAGGATCCCGCACGCCAGCGGCACCGAGACCAGCCGCGGCGTGGCGGCCTCGGCGTCGGTGCCCTCGGCGTCGAGCACGTACTCGCCGGTCCAGCTGCGGTCCCCACTCCAGCGGATCTCCAGCTTCACCGACATGACCACCCGGTCGCGGTCGGACGCGGAGGTCGGGTACCGCTCGGCGAGCCCGGCCGCCAGCTCGGTGAGGCGCTGGTCGTCGGCCCCGGCCAGCTCGCCGAACAGGCCCTGCCAGGCCGTGCTCCAGCCGTCCAGGCGCATCGTGCCGCGGGTGAACGTCTCGAGCGTCCAGGTCTCCGGCATCCCGTACGCCTCGACGTACGGGATGCTGTCGCGGTTGGGGTAGACCTCGAACGGTTCCCCGGCGACGGTGACCGGCCGGACCGCCTCCCACGCCCGGTCCACGGCCACGACCTGCCCGCCCTGGATACCCCGGGCCGGCGTGAGCAGCGCCGTGAGCACGCCGCGCGGAGCCCAGCTGAACCGGTAGCGGAAGTCGTTCGGCACGGCCGGATTGCTGCCGCAGTACGAGGTGAACCGCACCGTGGCGGGCTCGTCGCCGGCCGCCTGCCGGGCCGCCCGGACGAGCCGGTGCGCCAGCAGGTGGTCGATGCCCGGGTCCAGGCCGATCTCGGTGAGCACGACGAGGCCGCGGGCCGCGGCCGCGCCGGCCTGCCCGGCGATGCCGGGGCTGAGGTAGCTGGAGCAGGCGAAGTGCGCGTCGCGCCCGATCGCCAGCCGCAGCAGATCGGGATGCTCGGCCGGCGGGAGCATGGACACCACGAGGTCGCCCTCGGCCAGCTTCGCCGCCAGCGCGTCGGCGGTGAACGCCCGGGTCGCCGCGCGGCCGGCCAGCCCCAGCGTGGCCAGGCGGTTGCGGGCCTTGTCCTCCGTACGGCCCCAGAGCACCGTCTCGGCCCCGGCGCAGACGAGCCCGAGGCCACTGCCGGTGGACATCCCGGTGCCGACCCAGTGCACCCGCCCGGTCGGCGGCACCGACATGGCCGGCTCAGTCATCGGTCGCGTCCTGCCGGGCGACGGCCTCCTCGAAGGCCGCACGGCATCGGACCCACACCGGGTCGTCGGGCAGCCCGCGCAGGTACGGGGTCAGGTCCCCGGAGAACGTGGTACTGGACTCGCGCGGGAGCAGCGAGGGCAGGTTGTCGATCGCGACCATGTCGAGCACGGGCGGCTCCCGGTGCAGCCGGCGTACCGGCTCGGCCCAGGTGGTGACCTTGTCGTTGACCGGCAGCCGGTTGGCGTCCGAGGTCACGTCGTTGGTGACGTCGGAGACGGTGCGCAGCGTGCGGCCGGCGCGGTCCAGATCGGCGTGGGTCAGGAACGGGGGACCGGGGCGGTCGGCGACGATCGTGTTGATGAGGATGTCGTGGCCCAGCAGCGCGTCGTGGTCGAGCGTGCGGGTCTCCTCGACGTCCCAGGCCGTGGCCGGCATGCCGGCCACCTGCAGGGCCTCCAGGGCGCCGCGGCCGGACCGGCCGAGGGCGCCGATGACCAGCGCGCGCCCGGGTCCGGACGGGCCGCGCAGCCGGGCGTCGAGCTCGTCCCGGGAGGTCGAGCGCAACGGCCGGTCCAGCGCGCCGCGGTGCTGCAGGACGGCCAGCGCCGCGCCGGCGTACCCGGCCCAGTAGCCGAAGGCGACGACCCGGCGGCCGCTGTCGTCCACCATCGCCTCGAGGTCAAGCAGGGTTCCGCCGCCGGCCACGAACCGCCGCAGTGCGTCCCGGCCGCCCGCCTGTCCCTTGTACGCGTGACCGAAGAAGACGTGCCGGTGCCGCAGCGGCCAGGTCTGCGCCGACGGCTCCTTCAGCCCGATCACGACGGTGTCGGGCGGCGCGTCGGGCCAGCTGCCGGCCGGGACGATCCGGCAGCCGGCCGCCGCGTACTCCTGCGCCGCGAAGGCCCGCTGCGGGGCCTCCTCCACGGTGACCGCGATGCCACTGCCGACCAGCGCGGCCGCGTCGCCGGGGACGACCGGCGCGCGCTCCTCGACCGCCGAAGCCTCCTGACGCAGCCACAGATGGAGGCTGTCAGCCATGTCGCGTTCTCCTGTCCGTACGGATCGGCCCTGGGGCCTGTCGGCAACCGTCCGGGCCGACACGCATCCGCGGGTCAGACCACCCCGAACACGGGCCCAGCGTATCGGGAGTGGGCAGCCGGCCCGGTGAACGTACGACTCTGCCGCGGCGAACCTGGGAGACTCCGGTCGGATCGAGCGACGACGTAGCGGGTCGAGCAGATGGAGAAGCATGCTGCCGGATCAGACCAGTGGGCCCCTGGCGCTGCTGCCGAAGGTGGAGCTGCACTGCCACGTGGAGGGCACCATGCGGCCGGGCACGGTGGCCGAGCTGGCCGCCCGCAACGGGCTCACCCTGCCGACCGACGATCCCACCGAGCTGTACCACTACGTCAGCCTGGACGACTTCCTGCGGGTGTTCTGGCTCGTGCAGTCGACGCTCGGATCCCGGGCCGACTGGGCGCGGCTGGCGTACGAGTCGGTGCTCGACGCGGCCGCCGCCGGAGTGGTCTACCGGGAGACGTTCTTCACCCCGGCCCGGCACCTTGCCGCCGGGCAGGACCTCGCCGCCATCGTCGCCGGGCTGGCCGAGGGCCTGTCCGCCGGTGAGAACGAGACCGGGACGCGGATCATGCTGATCTGCGACATGGACCGCGCGTACGGCGGTGCCGCCGGTCGGGAGCTGATCGAGCAGCTGGTGGAGCTACGACGCGGCAACGCCCCGGGCACCGAGCGGGTGCTGGGCATCGGCATGGACTCCACCGAACTCGGCGTGGACCCGGTCGACTTCGCCGACGCCTACCGGCTGGCCGGCCGGGCGGGACTGCGCCGCACCGCGCACCAGGGCGAGAACACCCCGCCGGCGACGATCGCGGCCTGCGTCGACCAGCTCGGCGCCGAACGGATCGACCACGCCCTGTCGCTGCTGGACGATCCTGAGCTCACTCGCCGGCTGGCGGACCGGCGGATCCCGCTCACCGTCTGCCCGACCTCCAACATCCGCATCGCCAACGCCGTCCAACGGCTGGAGGACCATCCGTACGCGGCGATGCGCGCGGCCGGACTGCTGGCGACGCTCAACACCGACGACCCCGCGATGATCGACCTGGACCTGGCCACCGAGTACGCCGCGGTCCAGGCCGCGTACCACTACTGCTGGGACGACATGGTCGCGATCGCACTGGACGGCGTCGAAGCGACCTGGCTCGATGCCACCGACCGGACCCAGCTGACCGCCCGGGTCCAAGCGGCGGCCACCCAGCTCCGGCCCCTGACCGAGCCCGCTCATCCCGGCCACGCCGCCACTCCCGAGTGATCGTGGACCCACACAACCTGCGGCTGCGCGGTCAGTCGCGCGTGGTGGTCGTGGCGAAGCCTGCGGGCGATCCGCTGGCTGATCGAGCACGGCTTCGACCCGTCGCCCGAGGTCGCCGTGCTGAAATCCCGGCTGTGAGGCCGCACGGGCCGGCAGACCGGCCGGGCCGGCGAGACGGGTCGGGACCTACCTGGTGGACATGGCGTCGAGGAGGCGGTTGAGGGCGGAGTCGAGGCCCCACTTCTCGCCCAGCTCGACCAGCCGCTCCGGCTTGGCCGGCTGCGTCGGCAGGATGTCGTCGTACGCCGGCAGGCCGGCGTCGGTCCGGACCCGGGCCACCGCCGGCGCCGCGGCCAGGTAGTCCCGGGAGGCGGCCAGCTTGGTCCGGGAGCCGGCCGGGAAGCCGGCGTCCGATCCCGAGTCGAGCGCCGCGACCATCGCGTCCAGCGAGCCGAACTTCGAGACGAGTGCGGCGGCCGACTTCTCGCCGACGCCCTTCACGCCCGGCAGCCCGTCGCTCGGGTCCCCGCGCAGCACGGCGAAGTCCGCGTAGCCCCGGCCGGGCACGCCGTACCTCTCCGCGACCTCCTTCTCGCCCATCACCTGCAGGTTGCGGACGCCCTTGCCGACGTACAGGACGTGCACCGGAGGCTCGTCCCGGACCACCTGGAACAGGTCGCGGTCGCCGCTGACCACCTCGACCGGGCCGCGGGCCTTGTGCGCGATCGTGCCGATCACGTCGTCGGCCTCGAAGCCCTCACTGCCGACCGCGGCGATGCCGAGCGCGTCCAGCACGTCGAGGATGATCGGGATCTGCGGCACCAGCGTGTCCGGCACGGTCTCGCCGCCCTTCGGGCTGATCCGGTGGGCCTTGTACGACGGCACCGCATCGGTCCGGAACTTCGGCCGCCAGTCCAGGTCCAGGCAGGCCACCAGCCGGTCGGGCCGGCGGCTGCGGACGAGGAACCCGATCGAGTCCAGGAAGCCGCGGATCGCGTTGACCGGGGTCCCGTCGGGCGCGGTGACCGACTCGGGTACGCCGTGGAACGCGCGGAAGTAGAGGCTCGCCGAGTCCAGCAACATCAGCACCGGTCCACCCTGGCACACTCGATGCCGTGGATTTCGCCGACCGCCTGGTCCGGGCCCGGACCGCGACCGCGGCCGCCGGCCTGGACGCGCTGCTGATCGGACCCGGCGCGGACCTGCGCTACCTGACCGGCTACGCGGCCCATCTCAGCGAGCGTGCGGTGCTGCTGGTGCTGCCCGCGACCGGCGACCCGGTGCTGGTCGTGCCGCGGCTGGAGCGGCCGTCCGCGCTCGCGTCCCCGATCGGCGCGCTGGGGCTGGAGATCCTGGACTGGACCGACGGCGAGGACCCGTACGGGCTGGTGACCAAGCAGCTGGGCCGGCCCGGGCGGGTCGCGGTCGACGACTACCTGCACGCGGCCAAGGTGCTGGGCCTGCGGACGGCGCTGCCGGAGGCCGAGCAGGTGCTGGCCGGCCCGGTGCTCGGCCCGCTGCGGATACGCAAGGCCCCGGACGAGGTCGCGGCGCTGCGGGCCGCCGGCGCGGCCATCGACCGGGTGCACCGGCGGATGGGCGAGTGGCTGCGCCCGGGCCGGACCGAGCGGGAGGTCGGCCGGGACCTGGCCGAGGCGATCCTGGCCGCGGGGCACACGAGCGTGGACTTCACGATCGTCGGCTCCGGCCCGAACGGCGCCAGCCCGCACCACGAGGTCTCCGACCGCGTCATCCAGCCCGGCGAGCCGGTCGTCGTCGACATCGGCGGCACCACGGCCGAGGGCTACTGCTCGGACTCGACCCGCACGTACGTGCTGGGGGAGCCGCCGGCGGACTTCGCCGCCTACTACCCGGTGCTGGCCGAGGCCCAGGAGAGCGCGGTACGGGCGGTCCGGCCCGGGGTGACGGCCGGGTCGGTCGACGCGGCCGCCCGGGACGTCATCACCGCGGCCGGGTACGGCGAGGCGTTCGTGCACCGCACCGGCCACGGGATCGGCGTCCTCACCCACGAGGACCCGTACATCGTCGGCGGCAACACGCAGGTGCTGGAGCCGGGCATGGCGTTCTCGATCGAACCCGGCATCTATCTGACCGGCCAGCACGGCGCCCGCATCGAGGACATCGTGGTCGTGACCGAGGACGGGGTGGAGCGGCTCAACCGCACCACCCACGCCCTCGTCCGCCTCTGACCCCCCAGCCACCCGTAGTCCACCGGCAGCGCCACCGCCGCCGCCGCGATCGCGAGGATGTCCGCCTCCGCCGCGACCTCCTCGCCCTACGATGCGCCCGGAGTGCCGAACTGTTGAGTAGCGTCCTCGGAGTGGAACAGCTCGATGCGGTCGATCGCCGCCTGGTGCAGGAGCTGACCGCGGACGGCCGGGCCAGCTACACGGACCTGGCCGAGCGGGTCGGCCTGTCGGTCTCGGCCGCGCACCAGCGGGTGCGGCGGCTGGAGCAGCGCGGCGTGATCCGCGGCTACGGCGCCCGCGTCGACGCGGACCTGCTCGGCCTGCCGCTGACCGCGTTCGTCTCGGTGAAGCCGATCGACGCGGCCGAGCCGGACGACGTGCCGGACCGGCTGGCCGGGCTGACCGCGCTCGAGGCCTGCCACAGCGTGGCCGGGGACGAGTCGTACATCCTCAAGGTGCGGGTGGAGGGGCCGGGCGCGCTGGAGTCGCTGCTGCAGGCGATCCGGGCCCGGGCGAACGTCTCGACCCGGACGACGGTCGTGCTCTCCACCCCGTACGAGGACCGCCCGCCGCCGGTCTGACCCGGTTAGGGTCGGATCATGCTGACCGTGCTGGGTGAGGCGATCGTCGACCTGGTCGCCGAGGGGGACCGGCGCTACGTCGCCCACCCGGGCGGCAGCCCGCTCAACGTGGCCGTCGGCCTGGGCCGGCTGGGGCAGCCGGTGTCGCTGGCGGCCCGGCTGTCCGGGGACGCGTTCGGCGCGATGTTCCGGGAGCACCTGCTCGCCTCCCACGTGGACGCCCGGCACCTGGTCGCCGCCCCCCAGCCGTCCACGCTCGCGGTCGCCACGGTGGACGAGGCCGGCGTCGCGGCGTACGACTTCTGGACCGAGGGCACCGCCGACTGGCAGTGGACCGAGGACGAGCTGGCCGGCGTCGTGGGCCCGGACACGCTCGCGCTGCACACCGGCTCGCTCGCGCTGGAGCTGGAGCCGGGCGCGGCCCGGGTGGTGGACCTGCTGGCCCGGACCAAGGCCGCGGGCCGGACCACGATCAGCTACGACCCGAACGTACGGATGGCCAAGCGCGGGCCGGCCGAGGCCGGCCGGGCCGCGGTCGAGCGGGTGGTCGCGCTGGCCGATCTGGTCAAGGTCAGCTCCGAGGACCTGGCCTGGCTCTACCCCGGCGACGAGCCGGTGGCGGCGGCGAACCGGTGGCTGTCGGCCGGCCCGGCCCTGGTCGTGGTCACGCTCGGCCCGGACGGCGCGGTGGCGCTGGCCCCGGGCCGCAACGCCGTGCACCGGGACGCGCCGGAGGTGACCGTGGTCGACACGGTCGGCGCCGGGGACGCGTTCAGCTCGGGGTTGCTGGGGGCGCTGGCCGAGCGGGGCGCGCTCGGCCGGGGCGGGGCGGGGCTGGCCGGGATCGACCTGCCCGGCGTACTGGACCGGGCCGGGCTGGTGGCCGCGCTGACCTGCGCGCGTCCGGGCGCGGACCCGCCGACCCTGGCCGAGGTGGCCGAGGCGGAGAACCCGCGCCCGGAGGGGATCAGCTGACCGCCGCCGCCCGCACGGTCGGGGCGGTGATGCCGGCGACCGCGTGCAGGTTGCCGTCGGCCCCGGCCACGCAGGAGCCCTCGGCCAGCCCGTCACCGAAGAACTCGGTCAGGCAGCGGCCCAGCTGGGCGTGCCCGGCCGCGTTCGGGTGGAACGACTGCTGCACGATGTGGCTCGGGTCGGCCGAGTGCAGCAGCGTGCCCGCGTCGACCGTGAGCGGCGTGATCCAGCGCTGCGCGGCCGGCACCGACCGGTTGCAGGCCTCGTGCCCCTCGGTCGCCCGGGCCAGGTCCAGGAACCGGACGCCGGTGCGCTGCGCGACCCCGCGCAACGCCGCGGACAGCTGGCCCACGGCCTGGGTCCGGGAGAACTTCGCGTCCGCGAGCCGGATCGGGCAGCCCTCGAACGCGTGCGTGATCGAGTTCATGTTCTCGGTGAACGGCGAGGCGTACGACTGCAGCACGAACTGGTACGACGAGTCGGCGTAGCCGGCGCCGCGCATGACCGTGCGGACGTCGTTCACGGCCGCCTCGACCTTGGGTGCCATCGCCGCGACCCGGCCCGGCCAGGAGGCGGCCAGCGAGGACGCGCAGCCGGGGCCGAACGGGTTGGCCCAGGCCTCGACGCAGGAGAACACCGTGTCGGCGAACTGCGGGTCGTCGTTCGCGCCGACCTGCAGCACAACCATCCTCACGTCGTTCGCCTGAGCAACACCGCGCAGCCGATCGGCCTGTGACAGTTCGGTGTAGTGCGTGGTGCCGTTGATCCGTACGTCCGAGGAGGCGGCGCCGGAGCAGGCCAGGCTGACCCTGGCCTGGATGCCGGCGATCGTCGTGCGCTGGATCTCCGCGCGGGTGGAGCGGTGGCAGAAGTCACCGCCGGGGCCGTCGGTGCCGGGCTCGTACGCGCCGGCGCCCTCGCCGGAGATCGCGCTGTCGCCCAGCGCGACCACGGCGGTGGACGCGGACCCGGGCCCGGCCGCGGCCGGGCCCGCGGACGCGGCGATGAGGAGTCCGGCGGTCAGGACGGTCCCGCCGGCCAGCGCGACCAGCCGGCGTACGGGGGAGGAAAGAGCAGCGGCCACGATGCCACCTGCCTTCCGATTCGAGGGGGTTCCTCGATCTTGTCCGGACAGCTACCGGTGAGTACAGAGCCGGACGTGTTACCTGGACGCCTGTTGCCGGACACGTTCGGGCGTCAGACTGGGCAGCGATGGCACTCGACACCGGTTTCCCGGTCCAGGACGCCCGCGACGACTTCCTGCGGGCGCGGCGGCGCGCGGCCATGTCCGCGGTCCGGCGCCGGCTGCACGGCCGCTCGGCGACGTACGACGTGCTGCTGCCCTTCGACGAGGTGGTGGCCGCACTCGGCCGGCGCGGCGAGCGCGACCTCGGCGAGCAGGTCATCGACGTGGACTCGGTGGTCGGGTCGGTCGACCGCAGCACCGGCTTCGACCGGCTGTTCCGGCCGACCTCGGACGAGATGGAGCGCCGCTTCGCCCGCATCGACGCCGCGCTGCGCCGGGGCGAGGAGATGCCGCCGATCGACGTCTACCGGGTCGGCGACGTGCACTTCGTCATCGACGGCCACCACCGGGTCGCGGTCGCCCGGGCGCTGGGCTGGAAGACGATCAACGCGCACGTGACCGAGGTGCTGACCGCGGTCGGCGCGGACCAGGACCTGCGGCTGGAGGACCTGCCGACCAAGGGGCACCAGCGGGTGTTCGCGGAGCGGGTGCCGCTCCCGCCGCGGATGCGGGGCCGGATCGACCTGCACTCCGCGTCGGCGTACGGGACGCTGGCCGAGATGGTCGAGGCCTGGGCCTTCCGCTACATGCAGCAGCGGCAGACGTTCCTGGACCGGCGGCAGGCGGCCGAGGCCTGGTTCACCGAGGAGTACGAGCCGGCGGTCGAGCTGCTGCGCACCAACGACCTGCTCACCGACGACAGCGACGCCGAGGGCTACCTGCGGTTGTCCTGCGAGCGTTATCAGCTGCTGCGCAGCCACTCCTGGGACGACGAGACGATCGAGCGGCTGCGCGGCGCCCGCCCGCTCGCCCGCCCGCACTAGAGCGCCGCGCCGGTCTCCGGGTCGAACAGCAGCATCCGGGCCGGGTCCAGCAGCACCGGTACGGACCGGCGTCCGCCGGGATCGACCCGGGCCCGCAGCGTCGGCGACAGCGCCGGGTCCTCCTCGGCCGCGCGGGCCAGCGCCGGGTGCCGCAGCGTCGCCGTACCGTCCGGGCCGACGCCGGCGGCGACCAGCATCGGCACCCGGACGCCGCCGGACCCGGAGCCGGACCCGGAGTCGGCGCCCGGCCCCGCGTCGGACCCAGAGTCAGTGTCGGGCTCGGTGAGGTCGGCCGGGCGGATCCCGACCAGCACGTCGCCGGGCGGCCGCCCGGCCAACGGCAGCGAGGCCATCGGCAGCCGCAGCTGCCCGTCCCCGATCGTGCCGCGCAGCACGTTGAGCGGGGCCATGGCCGCGACCCACAGCGTGCTGGGCCGCTCGGCCAGCTCGCGCGCCGTACCGACCTGGGCCAGCCGGCCGTCCCGCAGCACGGCGATCCGGTCGCCGACGGCCACCGCCTCGGCCGGGTCGGGCGTGGCCCAGACCGTCGTGGTGCCGGCGATCATCGCGCGCAGCCCGGCGTGCACCGCGGGATCCGCGCTGAGCGGCTCGTCCAGCAGGTACGCGGCCGGCGCGGCCCGGACCAGCACCCGCCCGAGCGCGACCCGCTGCCGCTGCCCGCCGGACAGCTGCCGCGGCCACCGGTCCAGGTGCACACCGAGCCCCAGCCGGTCGGCCACCTCCCGGACCCGGCCGGCGATCTCCGCCCCCGGCAGCCCGGCCAGCCGCAGCGGCAGCGCCAAGTTGTCCCGGACCCGCAGGTGCGGGTACGGCGCGTGGTCCTGGAAGACCATCGCCATGTCCCGCTCGGCCGGGGCCCAGTCGGTGGCCTCCTCGCCGTCGAGCAGCAGCCGCCCCTGCGGTACGTCGGCCAGCCCCACCAGCGCCCGCAGCAGCGTGCTCTTGCCCGACCCGGACGGCCCGACCACGGTCAGCACCTCGCCGTCGGCCACGGTCAGGTCGACCTCGTGCAGCACCGCCCCGCGCCTGTCCTCACCGCAGGCGGACAGCTTCTCCAGCGTCAGCCCGCTCACCGTGTTGCCTCTGTTCGCTCCCGGTCGGGCGCCCCGGCCGGCGTCTTCCCGCCGGGCCTCCGCGGTGGGCGCCGCCGTGGGGCCGGCAGGCGCTGCGGTCCGGACGCCGCCGCGCCCGACCTCCCGCTCACCGGGTCACCACGCCCGCGGTCAGCCCGGCCACCAGCCGGCGCTGGAACACCAGCG
>DASYKU010000036.1 GCA_035995165.1 Mycobacteriales bacterium | reverse complement strand
CCAGTGCACGAAGGGACAATGCGGCCATGAGTGACGGAAGCGCCGAGTTGCGCCGGTTGCGGCGGGCGCGGGGACTAACCCAGACGCAGCTGGCGGACGCGGCCGGGATCAGCGTACGGACGGTTGGCTACCTCGAGCGCGGCCTGCACCGCCCGTACCCACCGACCGTCGGCTTGCTGGCCGCTGCTCTCGGGGTCGACATGTCCCGGCTGGCGGCGACTCTAGGAAACGACCAACCGGCCGCCGTGCCCCCGCCGATGGTCCGCGGCCGGTTGGTCGGACGGGAGCAGGACCTCAGGCGGCTCACGCAGGCCGTCGAAACGTCCGCCGTGGTCGTTGTCAGTGGCGCCGGCGGGGTCGGCAAGACCACGCTCTGCCTGAACTGGACCGACGCGATGCGGGAGCGCTATCCGGACGGACAGCTCTACGTCGACCTCCACGGCTTCCACCCGGACGAGGCGCCGCTGGCCACCGTGGATGCCCTCCGCCGACTGCTGTTCGCGCTCGGGGAGGACACCGGGGTGCTACCGGAGGCGCCGGAGGACCTGAGCGGCCGGTACCGGGCCGCCACCGCCGGACGGCGGCTGCTCGTGCTGCTCGACAGCGCGACCTCCTCCGCTCAGGTACGGCCCCTGCTGCCGGCCGGTCCAGGTGCCACGACAGTGGTGACCAGCCGCCGCCGCCTCGACGGGCTGGTCGCAGTCGAGGCCGCCGAGCACCTGCCATTGGACACGCTGGGCCTCGCCGACGCGGTGGAGCTGCTCGGCTCCACCGCGGTGCCGCGGGAGCGGCGGGCCGCCCTGGCCGAGGCCTGCGGTCGGCTGCCGCTGGCCCTGGTCATCCTCGCCGCCCACCTGCGGCGGCATCCCGATCGGGTCTTGCAGTGGACCGGCGACAACGGCCGGAGACTCGACCTGCTCGAGGTCGAGGACGGCGACCGGAGCGTCCGCCGGGTCATCGCCACCACCGTACGGGCGGTGCCGGAGCGGCTCCGCTCGGCCGTCGACCTGCTGGGGTTGTGGCCCTGGGGTGAGCTGGACCCGTACGGAGGAGCGGCGCTGCTGGGGACCGGGCGGACCGATGCGGTCCGGGTCCTGGACGCGCTGGTCGACCTACACCTGGTCGAGGAGCGGGACGCGGATCGCTACGCGATCCACGGGCTGGTCGCTGCCTACCTCGCCGAGCGTGCGGCCGGACTGCCCGCCGACGTCCGTACGGCCGCCTCCCGCCGCCTGTACCGCTACCACCTTGCCATCACCGCCCGCTGCTCGGCCGTGCTGGACCCGCACCGCGGACAAGTGCCCGTGGACGGCGCGGAGGCGGCAGACCTGCCGCCGCTGGACTCCCCCGACGAGGTCGCGCGGTGGTTCTCGGTCGCGCAACCACAGCTCACGGCGGTCATCCGGCAGGCCCAGCGCGACCGGGCCGAGCCGTACAGCTGGCAGCTGCCCTACGCGGCAGACGCGCTGTTCCGGCTCCGCGGCCCGCGGGCCCGGGCCGTGGAGATGCTCGAGGGAGCGGTGGCCGCGGTGCCGGTCGGCGACCCGTTCCGACCCCGGGTGCTCGTCAACCTCGGCGTGGCCTACGCGATGAGCGGACGGCTGGATGCGGCCCGCAACTGCTGGGAAGAGTCGCTGGGCCTCGTGGACGACATCCAGACTGTCGCGTCATCGACCACGAACATCGCGATCCTCGACGCGGAGATGGGCAACCGGGAGGCGGCCCTGCGCGGATACGAACGGGCGCTGGCACTGCGGCGGTCCACCGGCAACCTGGGCCGGGTCGCACTGACACTGGTCAACCTGAGCCGGCTGCGCTTAGTCAGCGGGGACCTCGACGGCGCCGCCGTAAACCTGACCGAGTCCTTGGAGCTGGGGCGCCGCATAGGCGACGGGATTACGATCGCGGGGTCCTTGCTGGAGCTGGGCCGGGTCCGGGCCGCGCAGGGGAACACCGACGTCGCCCTCGGCCTGCTGGCGGCGGCGCGCGAACAGGCGGAAGCCAACGCTGACGACCACCAGACGGCGGAAGTCCACCACGAACTCGCCCAGTTGCTGCCGCCGGGATCTGCGGATGCGGACGCACACCTCCGCGCGGCACACCGCCTCTACACCCGCACCGGCGACCCGCGAGGCGTCGAGGTCGCCCGCGCACTGACCGGACTTCCCGACCCGGACGGCGACTGACCGATCGTGCCACCAGGGACCTCCGGGACGAGAAGCGACGTCAGACACCGCCACTCCTGCCGGAGGTCCCGCCCTCATCAAGCCACCACGCCGAACGTCAACAACGTCCCCGGTCGTTACGCACCTGCTGGCCCAGGACGTCATCCTCGTCAATGGCGGCAGCGTGGTGAACCTGATGGCGCTGTGGAAAGCACACCGGCTGCCTCCGATCCTGCACGAGTGCTGGGACGCCGGAGTGGTGCTGGCCGGCTGGAGCGCCGGCTCCCTCTGCTGGCACGCCGGCGGCCCGACCGACTCCTACCGCGACCAGCTCGACCCGTTCCTCGACGGACTAGGACTGCTGCCCTACAGCAACGGCGTTCACGACGACTTCCCCGGCCAGCCGCGACGCCGGGTCTACCGGACGATGGTCGCCGACGGCACCCTGCCAGCCGGCTACGCCAGCGAGGACGGCGTCGGACTGCACTACGTCGGCACCGAACTACACGAGGCGGTCACCGTACGACCGGACGCCGCAGCCTGGCCGGAGTGGGCGCGGGTGCGCGACCGCTGGCGCGTGCCGGGTCGCCTGGTTCACGACGACGCGGCGAGCATCGTCGCACGGGAGTACGCGACCCTGCTGTCTGTCGGCCAGCTGAGTCCTCCGGCTTCACGCTTGCCGAT
>DASYKU010000035.1 GCA_035995165.1 Mycobacteriales bacterium | reverse complement strand
GCTCGACCGCGCGGAGCTGGTCCCGGCGCTGGCCAACGGGGTGCGCCGGGCGGGGCGCGACCCGCTCGACGTGCTCGTCCAGGTCAGCATCGACGGCGACCCGGACCGGGGCGGGGCGCTCGCCGGCGACGTCGTCGCACTGGCCGCAAGCGCAGCCGACACCGGACTGCTCCGGCCCGCCGGCGTGATGGCCGTCGCGCCGATGGACGCCGACCCGGACGCCGCGTTCGCCACGCTGCAGGAGGTGGCGCAGGCACTGCGGTCCGCGTACCCGGAGGCTACGGCGATCTCGGCCGGGATGAGCGCCGACCTGGAGGCAGCGGTCCGGAACGGCGCGACACACCTTCGGATCGGTACGGCGTTGCTCGGCGGTCGGCCGCCCCTTCGGCGGTAATGTCGGCGCGCGGGCAGGTCGGTATTGCCCGGTCCGCGGTGAGTTCCGGCGAAGGAGGAGGGGCCTGGTGGCTGGCGCCATGCGCAAGATGGGGGTCTACCTCGGCCTCGTCGAGGACGAGGACCGGCGCGACCCGGCCGACTACGAGGACTACGACGAGTATGCCGAAGCCGAAGTCGTCCCGGTACGCCGGGTCGCCGCCGGCCGCGGCTGGGAGGACGCCGAGCCGCGCAGCGTCGTGCCCGCGCAGCACGACGGCTACCGCGAGCCCGCTCCCTACCGGGATCTGGTCGAGGAGCCGTCCGGCCACCGCATCACCACGCTGCACCCGCGGACGTACAACGAGGCCCGGACGATCGGGGAGCATTTCCGCGAGGGCGTACCGGTCATCATGAACCTCACCGATCTGGATGACACGGACGCCAAGCGTCTGGTTGACTTCGCCGCCGGATTGATCTTCGGCCTCCGCGGTAGCATCGAGCGGGTGACGAACAAGGTGTTCCTGCTCTCTCCGCAGAACGTCCACGTCACCGCGGAAGACAAGGCCCGCATCGCCGAGGGCGGGTTCTTCAACCAGAGCTGACACAGGAGATCGGTGGCTGCAGTCCTTGAGGTGGCGTCGTTCGTCCTCCTCGTCTTCTTCATCCTGCTCATCGCCAGGTTGGTGTTCGATTACGTCATGATGTTCGCCCGGTCATGGCGGCCATCCGGCGTAGCGGCGGTTGGGCTGGAGGTTGTCTACTCGGTCACCGATCCGCCACTCAAGGCCCTTCGACGCGTCATCCCGCCGCTGCGTCTGGGAAACTTCAGCATCGACCTGGGCTTCATGGTGTTGCTGTTCGTGGTGTACGTGCTGATGCAGGTCGTGCAATCAGCCGCAGCCTGAGCAGGTAGCGTCTGGCCGAGGCCGTAGTCTGACCTGTGTCCCGTCGACCCGAGGTGATCCGATGCCCCTGACCCCAGCGGACGTGCACAACGTCGCGTTCAAGAAACCGCCAATAGGGAAGCGCGGTTACGACGAAGACGAGGTGGACGCGTTCCTCGATCTCATCGAGGCCGAGCTGGCCCGGCTCATCGAGGAGAACAACGACCTCAAGCAGCAGGTCGACGACATGGCCCGCTCCGGCCCCATCCAGCAGGGTGGACCGCAGCAGCTGCGTCAGCAGCCGCCGCCGGCTCCCGAGCCCATGGCGATGACCCCGCCCCCGCCGCAGCAGGCGCCGCGCATCGACGAGAACAGCCAGGTCGTCAAGGTGCTGGCGATGGCGCAGGAGACGGCCGAGAAGTACGTCTCCGACGCCAAGTCCGAGGCGGACCGGATGATGGGTGACGCCCGCTCCACCGCCGACCGCATGATCGGCGAGGCCCGCAGCAAGGCCGACACGATGGTGGGCGAGGCCCGCACGCAGGCCGCGTCGGTCGAGCGTGAGGCCCGGGGCAAGGCGACGTCGCTGGTGCAGGACGCCGAGCGCAAGCACAACGAGATCATCGGCGGGCTGGAGCAGCGCAAGGGCACGCTCGAGAAGAGCATCGAGCAGCTGCGCACGTTCGAGCGCGAGTACCGCACGCGGCTCAAGTCCTACCTCGAGTCGCAGCTGCGTGACCTCGACGGTCGTGGTTCGGCCGAGCCGGCCGCGGTCGCATCGGGCGCGGGCGCGGGCTACGCCGGTGCCTACAGTGGGCGGGGCGAGAGCGACGGCCGCGGCGAAAACTGACGCCCGGCCTGACGCGTTCGTCCGGTCCGAGCCGAGCCCCGGGACCCGCCCCGGGGATCGCCCGTGATCCTGCTCAGCCTCGTGCTCGTCGTCGCCTCCGCGACGACGCTCGGGTTCGGGGTGTTCGACACCAGTGACGAGCTCGTGTGGGTGTCGCTGGTGACCGGTCTCGGCGCGGTCGCGCTGGTGGCCGGTTCGGTCGTACGCCGCCGTCGGCAGCTCGTGCCGGGGACGGTTCACGACGCCGGTCCAGCACAGGGCCGCAGCGTCGCGGTCGGTTCAGCGTCGGCCGGGCCCGCCCCGGCACCTTCCCCGACGCCGTCCCGACCTCCCGAGCCCGCCTCGGGTCCCGTGTCTCCGCCGGGACCGTGGGCCGGGCCGGCCGCTCCGGCGCAGACGTGGCCGTGGGCGACCACCCCGCCGGGGGCGCCCGATCCCGGATCCCGCCCCGGGTGGACGGGCCCGGTGCCCGCCGTGTCGCCTCCCGCCGGCTCCGCGCCGGCGGAGTCGCCCGCGGACTCGCCCGCCGGACCGTCGGCCACCGACTCCGGACAGCCATCCGCCGGCTCCGCGCCGGCCGGACCGCCCGCACCGCCGTCCGCCGGCTCCACGCCGGCCGGACCGTTGCTCGCCGAGCCCACCCCGGATGCTGCGTCCGAGCCCGTCCTGCAGGACGTGGACGACGGGGAGCCGGGGATCGAGCGGGTCGCCGTACGGGACGCGCTGCGGGTCGCGCAGCTGCCCGACGAGGTCGTCGTGGTCGACGGCCACCCGCGCTACCACCTGGCCGACTGCCCGACCCTGGACGGCGCCCGGACGACCGCGCTGGCCGTCTCGGTGGCCCGCCGCGGCGGGTTCACCCCGTGCGCGGTCTGCGGCCCGGACGCCAGGCTGCTGGCCCGGTTCCGGGCCCGCGCCGCCGAACGGGCCAGCGACGACCGCGACCAACTTTGACTTTCCGTAGCCCCGGACCGCACCGGCCGGCATAGGGCGCAACTGCCACTACGCCGACCGGTGCAACTCCTCACGCCTTCGACAGCGCGAACTCCAGCCCCAGCTCGTCGTCGCGCCGGCCGCCGGTGACCGCGCCCTCGGCGAAGGAGACCGCGAGCACCTCGCCGGCCACCGACGCGGAGTGCTCCCGGACCGCCGCGGCGACCTCGGGGTCGGTCGCCGACCAGGTCAGCGCGATCCGGTCGGTCACCTCCAGCCCGCTGGCCTTGCGCGCGTCCTGGACCAGCCGGACCACCTCGCGGGCGACCCCGGCCCGGCGCAGCTCCGGCGTCACGGTGAGGTCGAGCGCGACGGTCTCGCTGCCGTCGGCCGCCACCGCCCAGCCGGTCCGGGGCGTCTCGGTGACGATCAGGTCGTCGGCCTCCAGCGCCACCGGGGCGCCGTCGACGGTGACCGAGGCCGGCCCGCCGGCCCGGATCGCGGCCGCCAGCTCCGCCGGGTCCGCCGCCGCGACCGCGGCCGCGACCGCCTTGGTCCCGCCACCGAACCGCTTGCCGAGCGAGCGGAAGTTCGGCTTCACGCTCACGTCGACCAGCTCGCCGCCGGCGCCGCCGAGCGACTCGACCGAGAGCACGTTGAGCTCGTCGGCGACCTGCGCCCGCAGCTCCGCCGGCAGTGCGGCCCAGCCCGCGGCGCCGACCAGCGCGCGGCCCAGCGGCTGCCGGGTCCGCACCTTCGAGGTGGTCCGGGCCGACCGGCCGAGCTCGACCAGCCGCCGCACCAGCGCGACCTGGTCGGCCAGAACCGGGTCGTACAGGCCGCCGTCGGCGCCGATCCGGGGCCAGTCCCGCAGGTGCACGGAGTCGGGCAGGTCCGGCCAGACAGAGGTCACCAGCGCGCCGTGCACGACCTCGGTGACGAACGGCGTGAACGGCGCCAGCAGCCGGGTCAGCACCTCCAGGCACTCGTGCAGGGTCGCCAGCGCGGCCGGGTCGCCCTCCCAGAACCGCCGCCGGGACCGCCGGACGTACCAGTTGGAGAGGTCGTCGACGAACGCCGCCAGCCGCTTGCCCGCCCGCGCCGTGTCGAAGTCCTCCATCGCCGCGTCCACCTCGGCCACGGTCCGGTGCAGCTCGGACAGCGCCCAGCGGTCCAGCAGCGGGCGGCCGGCGACCTCGGCGACCGGCGCACCAGGGACCCAGTCGCCGGCGTACAGGGTGAGGAAGGAGGCGGTGTTCCAGTACGTCAGCAGGACCTTGCGGACGATCTCCTCCAGCGCCGAGTGCCCGACCCGGCGGGCCGACCACGGCGAGCCGCTGCAGAGCATGAACCAGCGCAGCGCGTCCGCCCCGTGCCGGTCCATCAGCGGCACCGGCTCCAGGATGTTGCCCAGGTGCTTGCTCATCTTGCGGCCGTCGTCGGCGAGGATGTGCCCGAGGCAGAGCACGGTCTCGTACGAGGACCGTCCGAACACGATGGTGCCGACCGCCATCAGCGAGTAGAACCAGCCCCGGGTCTGGTCGATCGCCTCGCAGATGTACTGGGCCGGGTAGGTCGCCTCGAACTCGGCGTTGTTGCGGTGCGGCGCGCCCCACTGCGCGAACGGCATCGAGCCCGAGTCGTACCAGGCGTCGATGACCTGCGGCACCCGGCGGGACTCCTGCCCGCAGGTGGGGCAGGGCAGCGTCACGTCGTCCACGTACGGCCGGTGCGGGTCCACTGTGGACACATCCCGGCCGGCCAGGGAACCCAGCTCGGCCAGGGATCCCACGCAGGTGTCGTGCTTGTCCGGACAGCGCCAGACCGGCAGTGGGGTGCCCCAGTAGCGGTCCCGGGACAGCGCCCAGTCGACGTTGTTGTCCAGCCAGTCGCCGTACCGGCCGTGCTTCACGTTCTCCGGGTGCCAGTCGGTCTTCTCGTTCTCGGCCAGCAGCTGGTCCTTGACCGCGGTCGTCCGGACGTACCAGGACGGGAGCGCGTAGTAGAGCAGCGCGGTGTGGCAGCGCCAGCAGTGCGGGTACGCGTGCTCGTACGGCAGCTCGCGGAACATCAGCCCGCGCTCGTGCAGGTCGGCGACCAGCGGCGCGTCGGCGTCCTTGAAGAACAGCCCGCCCACCAGGGGGATGCCGGCCTGGAAGTGCCCGTCCGGCTCGACCGGGTTGACCACCGGCAGCCCGTACGCGCGGGTGGCGGCGAGGTCCTCCGCGCCGAACGCGGGGGACTGGTGCACCAGCCCGGTGCCGTCCTCGGTGGTCACGTAGTCGGCCAGGATCACGTAGTGCGCGCCGGGGATCTCGACCAGGTCGAACGGCCGCCGGTACGCCGAGTGCTCCAGCTCCCGGCCCGGGATGCGGTCCAGCACCTCGACCCGGTCCTCGCCCAGCACCGCGGTCAGCAGCGGCTCGGCGACCACGAACGTCCCTTGTGGACTGCGCGCGACCACGTACTCGACGGAAGGGTTGACCGCGACGGCGGTGTTGGACACCAGGGTCCACGGGGTCGTCGTCCAGACCAGGAGGTCCGCGTCGTACTTCGCCGCCGGGCCGGAGGTCACCGGGAACCGCACGTACACCGAGGGGTCGACGACGGTCTCGTAGCCCTGCGCGACCTCGTGGTCGGACAGCCCCGTGCCGCAGCGCGGGCAGTACGGCGTGACCCGGTGGTCCTCGACCAGCAGGCCCTTGTCCCAGACCTGCTTGAGCGACCACCAGACCGACTCGACGTAGGTCGCGTCCATCGTCCAGTACGCGTTCTCGGTGTCGACCCAGTAGCCCATCCGGTCGGTCATCACCTCGAACTCGTTCACGTGCCGCAGCACCGACTCGCGGCAGCGGGCGTTGAACTCGGCGATCCCGTACCGCTCGATGTCGGGCTTGCCGCTGAAACCGAGCTCCTTCTCCACCGCGATCTCGACCGGCAGGCCGTGGCAGTCCCAGCCGGCCTGGCGCGGGACGCGGTAGCCCTTCATGGTCTTGAACCGCGGGAAGACGTCCTTGAACACGCGGGCCTCGACGTGGTGCACGCCGGGCTTGCCGTTCGCGGTCGGCGGGCCCTCGTAGAACATCCACGTCGGGTGGCCGGCGCTCTGCTGCAGGCTGCGCTCGAAGACCTTCTGGTCCCGCCACTTCTCCAGCACCTCGTGCTCGAGCTTCGGCAGGTCCACGTGGGCCGGCAGCGGCGTGAGGGGCACTGTCTTCCTTCCTCCATCGAGGTGTCGATGGAGGGACGAGCCTCGCGGCCCGCGGTACCACCCTCCTTGGGTGTCCATTTCGGACACCCCGCTCTGGCCGTGCCGTTCGCCGGGTCTACTCCGCGCCGGAGCGCGTTTCTTCCGGGGCTCCGGGGTGATCTTCGCGCCGGCCAGGCCCCCGGGCTCCCACCGCCCCCGGGTCGCTGCTGGCTGCGTCCGGCACTACTCGTCCCCATCAACGCCTTGTCGCAGACCAGCGTAGCCGCCCGCGCCAGCGCAATCGAACCGCATTACCTGGGATCATGGACAGGTGAGGGCACTGGCGGCAGCGGGCGCGGAGGTCGGCGGGGTTCCGCTGGAGATCGTCGCGCTCGCCGGCGCCGCCATCGTGCTGGTCGGCGTCGTCGCGGTCCGGGTGTCCAGCCGGCTCGGGCTGCCCAGCCTGCTGCTCTACCTCGGCATCGGGGTCGCGGTCGGCGAGGCCGGTCTCGGGTTGCGCTTCGACGACGCCGCGCTGGCCCAGACCCTCGGCCTGGCCGCGCTGGTGGTGATCCTCACCGAGGGTGGCCTGACCACCCGGTGGAGCGCGGTCCGCCCGGCCGTGCCGCTGGCGGTGGTGCTGTCCACGCTCGGCGTCGCGGTCAGCATCGCGGTCACCGCGACCGCGTCGGTGCTGCTGCTGGACACCGGCTGGCGCTCCGGGCTGCTGCTCGGCGCGATCGTGTCCTCCACCGACGCGGCCGCGGTCTTCTCCACCCTGCGGGCGCTGGGGCTGCCGGCCCGGCTGACCGCGACCCTGGAGATGGAATCCGGGATCAACGACGCGCCGGTGGTCATCCTGGTCACGCTGCTGTCCAGCGACGCGGTCGGGTCCCCGCTGGAGATCGTCGGGCTGGTCGCGTACGAGCTGGTGGCCGGCAGCGTGATCGGGATCGCGGTCGCGGCGGGGGCGGCCTGGCTGCTGCGCCGCGGCGCCCTGCCCGCCGCCGGGCTCTACCCGCTGTCCGTGCTCGCCGTCGCCGTCGGGTCGTACGCGGTGGCGACCGTGGCCCACGCGTCCGGCTTCCTGGCCGCGTACCTGACCGGGCTGGTGCTGGGCAACGTCCGGCTGCCGCACCGGCACGCCACCCTCGGCTTCGTCGAGGGGCTGGCCTGGCTGGCCCAGATCGGGCTGTTCGTGCTGCTCGGCCTGCTGGTCAGCCCGGCCCGGCTCGGGCACGCGCTGCTGCCCGCGCTCGGCATCGGGGTGGCGCTGCTGCTGGTGGCCCGGCCGCTGTCGGTGCTGGCCTCCGCGGTCTGGTTCCGGGTCCGGTGGGCCGAGCAGGTGTTCGTGTCCTGGGCCGGGCTGCGCGGCGCGGTGCCGATCGTGCTGGCCACGATCCCGCTCACCGCCGGGGTGCCGGACGCGCGCTCGTTCTTCGACATCGTGTTCGTGCTGGTGCTGGTGTTCACGCTGGTCCAGGGCACCACGCTGGCCCGGCTGGCCAAGCTGCTCAAGCTGACCTCGGGCTCGGAGCCGATCGACCTGGAGGTCGACGCGGCCCCGCTGGAGGACCTGCACGCCGACCTGCTGCAGATCCGGATCCCGCCGACCTCGAAGATGCACGGCGTGCTGGTCCGGGAGCTGCGGCTGCCGATCGGCGCCTCGCTGTCGCTGCTGGTGCGCGGCGACGAGGCGATGGTGCCGGGACCGGACACCCGGCTGCGCCGGGGCGACCAGTTGCTCGTGGTGACCACCTCGCCGGCCCGGGTCGCGACCGAGCGGCGGCTGCGCGCGGTCGGCCGGGCCGGCCGGCTGGCGGGCTGGCTGGGGGAGAGCGGCGGCCCACCGGCTGGTCACAGATAGTGAGTGTGGCGTTGCGTGCCGTCGTTTCCGGTCAAATCCGGCCGTAAAGGCCCTTCTGAAGCCGAAGTCGTCACTCTCCGTCGATAGCTGTTGTCGGGGAGTCCTACCGAACGTATCCTTTGGCGCGCCTCGCGATCTCCAAGATCGCGAGTGCTTTGTACGAGAAGGGGGAGCGCTCCATGACCGAGGCCCACGGTCGCTAGACCGCAGGGCTGACTGGCACGAGGCATGAAGGCGGTGCGGACGACCGTGGCGAAGAACGCGACGACTGCGAAGGTGGCCGAGGCCACCCGCAGCCCGATTTCCGAGACGAGCACGACGGCGACCCCGAAGTCGGGGACCCAGCCGGACACGACACCGGCACGCCGTGCCCGGGGAACGGGGGCGGGCGCCAAGGCCGCCACGGGACGTTCCACCCGGACCACCGGCAGGTCGACCACGACCAGCGCCCGCGGTCGCGCGCCGGCGCACACCGCGGTCGCCGACCGCACCGTGGTGCCCGCGGGCACCGACTGGACGGTCGAGGAGCTGGCCGAGATCCGCGGTGACCTGGTCCGCGAGATCGCGACCCGCAAGGCCGACTACGACCGGGCGATGGCCGAGCTCACCTCGCTCCAGCAGACCTCCGGTGACGGCGCGGGTGACGACCAGGCCGACGCCGGCTCGAAGACCTTCGAGCGCGAGCAGGAGCTGTCGATCGCCAACAACCGCCAGAACCTGCTGGTGCAGATGGAGCGGGCGATGGAGCGGCTGGACCAGGGGACGTACGGGCGGTGCGAGAGCTGCGTCCAGCCGATCCCGAAGCCCCGGCTGCAGGCCTTCCCCAGCGCGACGCTGTGCGTGAAGTGCAAGCAGCGGGAGGAGCGCCGCTGACGACCGGGTCCGGGCCTGGGACGATGGGGACGTGAGCGCCTCCCACCGTCCCCGGCCCGGTTCGGCCGGCCCGCCCTCCGCTCCCGAGCGGCCCCGGCGGACCGCCGTGCTCGCGGTCGCCGCGGGCACGGTGCTGGCCCTCGACGTCGTGTCGAAGGTGCTGGTCGTCGCGAAGCTGATGAACCGGCCGCCGGTCAAGCTGCCGACCGGCTACCTCTGGCTGACCGAGGCGCGCAACCCGGGCGCCGCGTTCTCCTTCGCCGAGGGCGCGACCGTCCTGTTCACCGCGGTGGCCGCGATCGTGATCGTGGTGATCGTGCGGACCGCGGCCAAGCTGCGCTCGACCGCCTGGGCGATCAGCCTCGGGCTGGTCCTCGGCGGCGCGGCCGGCAACCTGGTCGACCGGCTGTTCCGGTCGCCGGCGCCGCTGCGCGGGCAGGTCGTGGACTGGATCAGCCTGCGGACGCCGGAGGGGAAGATGCTCTTCCCGATCTTCAACCTGGCCGACTCCGGCATCGTCTGCGGCGGAATCCTGGCCGTCCTGCTGGCCGTCCTCGGCCACGAGATGGACGGCACCCGCGGCGAGAAGGACACTCCCGAACCCACCCCGCCGGCCCCGGGTCCCGCCGGTCCCGGCCCCCGGCCCGCGACCGCCGGTCCCGGTTCCGGCCCGCAGCCGCCGCCCGGTGGCCCCGGCGCGGCCGGGCCGGCCCCGGCCGGTCCGACGCCCTATCCCGGCCCGGCCGGTCCGACCTCCCAGGCCGGACCCGGGCCGATCTCGCCTTCCCGCCCCGGGCCGACCGCCGGGTACGTCCCGTCCGCCGGCGGCGTGGCCGGACCGGCGCACCGCCCGCCCCCCGCAGCCAGGCCGCCCGGCCCGGACTGGACGGACGGATCGGGACGGCCCGGCACTGAGCCGGCCGGCGGACCGGCGCGGGCCACCGCCCCGCGGCCGGGCGGCCCCGCGCCGGACCGGCGGCCGGCCGGGCGCCCCGGCGGCGCCGCGGCCGGGACCGACCCGGCGACCGGCTGGCGGCCGGCCGGAGAAGGGCCCCTCGGTGGCTGAGCGACGTACTGTTCCGGTGCCGGAAGGGTTGGACGGGTTGCGGCTGGACACCGCGCTGGCCCGGATGTTCGGGTTCTCGCGGACGACCGCGGCGTCGCTGGTCGACGCCGGCGGCGTGACCGTCGACGGCGCCCCGCGCGGCCGGTCCGACCACGTCGTGGCCGGGTCCTGGCTCGAGGTCGAGATGCCGACCCCGCCGGCGCCGCCGTCGGCCGCGCCCGTGTCGGTCCCCGGGCTCACCGTCGTCTACGAGGACGACGACATCGTCGTGGTCGACAAGCCCGTCGGCGTGGCCGCGCACCCGAGCCCGGGCTGGGACGGCCCGACCGTGGTGCAGGGCGTGGCCGCGATGGGCCACCTGCTCTCGACCTCGGGCCCGGCCGAGCGGCAGGGCGTGGTGCACCGCCTCGACGTGGGTACCACCGGGCTGATGGTGCTGGCCAAGAGCGAGCGCGCGTACACGGCGCTCAAGGACGCGTTCAAGCAGCGGACCGTGGACAAGCGGTACGCGGCGCTGGTCCAGGGCCACCCCGACCCGACCCGCGGCACCATCGACGCGCCGATCGACCGGCACCCCGGCAGCGACTGGAAGTTCGCCGTGGTCGCCGACGGCCGGCCGAGCGTCACCCACTACGACACGATCGAGGCGTTCCGGGCGGCGACCCTGCTCGACATCAAGCTGGAGACCGGGCGGACGCACCAGATCCGGGTGCACCTGGCCGCCGTACGGCACCCGCTGGTCGGCGACCTCACCTACGGCGCCGACCCGACCCTGGCCAAGCGGCTGCAGCTGACCCGGCAGTGGCTGCACGCGGCCCGGCTCGGCTTCACCCACCCGGGCACGGGGGAGTGGGTCGAGTTCTCCAGCCCGTACCCGGACGACCTGGCGCGGGCGCTCGCGCTCGTCTCCGAGTAGCCCGGGCAGCCGTGGGGCCACGGGGGTGCCATGAGGGCGGTCGCTGAGGGCGCCACCCTGGCCGGGGGTGTCCGGGTGCTGGCGGTGCTGCTGGCCGCGTACCTGGTGCTGGGTCAGCCGGCGGTGGGCTGGTGGAGCGCCCGCCGGCAGCACCGGGCCGGCGACCGGGACGCGCGCCGGCGCCGCTACCGCCGGACGATGATCCTGGAGTGGTCGCTGACCGCGGCCGCGGTGCTGCTGGCGCTGGCCGGGCCCGGGCTCGACCTCGGTGACCTCGGGCTGCGGTGGCCGCGCGGGTCGGCGTACACGCTGGTGGGGGCGGTCGGATTCGTCGTCAGCCTGGGGCTGCTGATGCTGCTGCGGCGGCGGGTCGACCAGGGCGCGGGCGTGGTCGCGCCGGCCGAGGTGACCGCGTTGCTGCCGCGCACGGCCAAGGAGCGCCGGTCCTTCGCCCAGCTCGCGCTCACCGCCGGGATCTGCGAGGAGCTGCTCTACCGGGGCTTCCTGCTCGCGGTCGTGGCCGCGTTCGCGCCCGAGCTCGGTCCGTGGCGGCTGGTGCTGGTCAGCGCGCTGGCGTTCGCGGTCGCGCACACGTACCAGGGGGTGACCGGGATGCTGACCGCCGGCGTGCTCGGGGCCGGCTTCGCGATCCTGTTCCTGGGCTCGGGCAGCCTGTTGCTGCCGGTGCTCTACCACGTGCTGATCGACCTGCGGCTGCTGCTGCTCGCGGTCCGCACGCCCCGGCACCGGGCCGCCGGCCGCGCCGAGGGCCGGGCCGCGGGCCGCGCCGAGGGCCGGACCGCCGGCCGGGCTCCGGGGCCGACGCCGGGGGTGGCGCCGACGTTCAGCCCGCGACGGCCGCCCGGTGCTCGCGCGGACTCACCCCGCGGACCCGCTTGAACGCGGTGCTCAGCGCGAACGGGCTGGAGTAGCCGACCTGCCGGGCCACCGCCCCGAGCGTCGCGTCCGGGTCCCGCAGCAGGTCGGCGGCCAGCGTCAGCCGCCAGCCGGCCAGGAACGACATCGGCGGCTCGCCGACCAGCTCGGTGAACCGGCGGGCCAGCGCGGCCCGGGACACGCCGGTCGCGGCGGCCAGCGCGGCCACCGTCCAGGGCCGGGCCGGCTCGTGGTGCAGCAGCCGCAGCGCCGGGCCGACCACCGGGTCGGCGTTGGCCCGGTACCAGCCCGGGGCCTGCGCGTCCGGCCGGGCGAACCAGGCCCGCAGCACCGCGATGAGCAGCAGGTCCAGCAGCCGGTCCAGGACCGCCTCCTGACCCGGCTCGTCCTTGCCGATCTCGGTGGCCAGCAGCGGCAGCAGCGGCGAGTCGAGGCCGGCCGCGGGCAGCACCAGCAGCCGGGGCAGTGCCCGCAGCAGCCGGCGGCCGACCTCGCCGTCCCCCTCGTACGTCCCGACCAGCAGCGTGGTCGAGCCCGCGGCGTCGTTGCCCCAGGTGCGGGTGCCGAACCACTCGGGGTTCGGCGCGCCGTCCGGGGTCACGCAGATCTGGCCGGGCCGGATCCGGACCTGCGGCGGCGTCGCCGGGTCGTCCGCGACCGTGTACGGCTCCGGCCCGCGGGCGACCGCCGTGTCGCCCGGCCCGAGCCTGACCCAGTCGTGCTCGGCCCGCACCCAGGCCGCGCCGGACAGCACCGCGAACAGCGCCAGCGGCGCCTCGTCCTCGATCCGCATCGACCACGGCGGCGCGAACACGGCCCGCAGCAGGAAGGCGCCCTGCGCCCGGGGACCGTCCAGCAACCCGGCGAGCGCATCCACGCGTAGACGATCGCACATGCGGCTGCGGCTGTGAACGATGGTTCGTCTCGCCCCGGTCCGCTGGAATCAACGCATGACGACGACGATGATGCGGGCACCGGAAGGGACTACGGCGATGGGGTTCTGGGCGAGCGGCGCACTGCTGGCGGCGACGGTCACGGCGGGCCTGATGGCCGGCCTGTTCGCGGCCTTCTCGTACGCGATCATGCCGGGGCTGGCGAAGGCCAGCGACCTCGCGTTCGTCGACGGGATGCAGCGGATCAACGTGGCCATCCTCAACGGCTGGTTCGGGATCTGCTTCGGCGGCGCGCTGCTGTTCTCAGTGCTGGCCGCGGTGCTGCACCTGGGTGCGGACCGGCGCTCGGTGCTGCCCTGGGTGCTGGCCGGGGCCGGGCTCTACCTGCTCGTGCTGGTGGTGACGTTCGCGGTCAACGTGCCGCTCAACGACAAGCTGAACGCGGCCGGGCTGAGCGACCCGCACGCGGCCCGGGAGGCGTTCGAGGCGGTCTGGGTGCGCTGGAACATCGTCCGGACCGTGCTGTGCACCGCCGCCTTCGGCTGCCTGGCCTGGGCGCTGGTCCTGCACGGCAAGCTGGCCGGCTAGTGCGCATCCGCCACGACGGCGTGGATCAGGGCCGCCGCGGCCGACCCGTCGGCGAACGTGAAGGGGACCTCCTCGCCGGCCCGCCAGGACACGCAGCGGCCGGCCAGCTCGGCCCAGGCGGGGAAGCGCCCGGCCACGTACGCGCCGGTCGCGGTCTTGGACAGGATCCGGCCGGTGGCCAGCGTCGCGTGCAGGCGGGCGGCACCCAGCACCAGCCAGACGACGGGTTCGCCGGAGATCGGTGCGTGCGCCGGACGGTCGGCGGCGACCCGCTCGACGTGTGCGGCCTCGCCCGACCAGTAGCCGTGCAGGTTGCCCAGCAGCCACGCGCGCAGCGCGGCCGGCTCCGGTGCCGGGACCAGCGACGCCGGCTCCGGGCCGCGGACGGCGATCCCGTCCTGGCGCAGCTCGAGCCAGGCCACCGGCGTGCAGTAGCCGCAGGAGCCCGTGCCGAACTGCCCGTCCACCACGTGCGCGGCCGGCTCCTGCGCGGACGGCGGCGCGGCCAGGTCGGCCGCGGCCACGTAGCTGCCGTCGTAGTGGGTCTCGCCGCCGCTCGCGTGCAGCGCCGCCAGCGCCTCGAGGTCGGCCAGCTCCGGGACCCGGGACGTGGCGGCCACGAAGTCGACATCGCTGCGACCCGGGTGCCAGTCCCCGCCGGCCGCCGACCCGGTCACCCAGAGGAAGGTCACGAAGCCCGGCAGCGCCGCGTCGACAGAGGTGAGACGGTCGGTGACCAGCGCCCGAACTGCCTGCGGTAGCGGCATTCGGACACCCTAGGGGTCGACACGCCCGGCGGTCCTGCGGGTCTCCCGGCGGACCCTGGTTCTGTCGGTGCGACGGCCTAAACTCACGCCGTGTCCCGGCCCTCCAGCGACTCCTTCGTGCACCTGCACGTGCACACCGAATACTCCATGCTGGACGGCGCCGCCCGGTTGAAGGACCTGTTCGCCGAGACGTCCCGGATGGGGATGCCGGCGCTGGCGATGACCGACCACGGCAACGTCTTCGGGGCGTACGACTTCGTCAAGCAGGCGAAGGGCGCCGGGGTCAAGCCGATCGTCGGCATGGAGGCCTACGTCACGCCCGGCACGTCCCGGTTCGACCGGACCCGGGTGCGCTGGGCCGACGGCGGCGAGGACGACGTGTCCGGCGGCGGTGCGTACACGCACATGACGCTGCTGGCCAAGGACGAGACCGGCATCCGCAACCTGTTCCGGCTGGCCAGCCTGGCCTCGACCGAGGGCTTCTTCTACAAGCCGCGCATCGACCGCGAGATCCTGTCGCGCTACTCCGAGGGTCTCATCGGCACCACCGGCTGCCCCGGTGGCGAGGTCGCGACCTGGATGCGCATCGGCAACTACGAGAAGGCCCGCGCGTCGGCGGCCGAGTTCCGGGACATCTTCGGCCCGGACAACTTCTACCTCGAGCTGATGGACCACGGCATCCAGATCGAGCGCCGGCTGCGCGACGACCAGCTCAAGCTGGCCGCCGACCTCGGGCTCAAGCCGCTGGCCACGCACGACCTGCACTACACGTTCGAGACCGACGCCGAGGCCCACGGCGTGCTGCTGTGCGTGCAGTCCGGCAAGACCATGGCCGACCCGAAGCGGTTCAAGTTCGACGGCTCGGACTACTTCCTCAAGTCCCCGGAGGGGATGCGCCAGGTCTGGAAGGACCTGCCCGAGGCCTGCGACAACACGCTGCTGGTGGCCGAGCAGGTCACCGGCTACGGCGAGGTGCTCAGCCACCAGGACCTGATGCCGCGCTTCGAGGTCCCGGAGGGGATGACCGAGGCCAGCTTCCTGACCTCCGAGGTCGAGCGCGGGCTGGCCCGGCGCTTCCCGGCCGGGGTCCCGGAGACCCACCGCAAGCAGGCCGAGTACGAGCTGGGCGTCATCATCCAGATGGGCTTCCCCGGCTACTTCCTCGTCGTCGGCGACCTCTGCCGGCACGCGCGCGAGGCCGGCATCCGGGTCGGCCCGGGCCGCGGCTCGGCCGCCGGCTCCCTGGTGGCGTACGCGATGGGCATCACCGAGCTGGACCCGGTCGAGCACCGGCTGCTGTTCGAGCGCTTCCTCAACCCCGAGCGCGTCTCGATGCCCGACATCGACCTGGACTTCGACGAGCGCCGGCGCGGCGACATGATCCGCTACGCGACCGAGAAGTACGGCGAGGACCGCGTCTCGCAGATCATCACGTACGGCACGATCAAGGCGAAGCAGGCGGTCAAGGACGCCTCCCGGGTGCTGGGCTTCCCGTTCTCCACCGGCGACCGGATCACCAAGGTCATGCCGCCGCCGGTGATGGGCAAGGACGTCCCGCTGCACGGGATCTTCGACCCGGCCCACCCGCGCTACAAGGAAGCGACCGAGTTCCGCGCGCTCTACGAGTCCGACGGCGAGGTCAAGAAGGTCGTCGACACCGCCCGCGGGCTGGAGGGCCTCAAGCGCCAGTGGGGCGTGCACGCGGCCGGCGTGATCCTGTCCAAGGACCCGCTGCTGGACGTCATCCCGATCCAGCGCCGGGAGCTGGACGGCGCGATCATCACGCAGTTCGACATGGGCGCGTGCGAGTCGCTCGGGCTGCTGAAGATGGACTTCCTCGGCCTGCGCAACCTGACCGTGCTGGACGACTGCCTGCTCAACATCAAGTCCAACCGCGGCGAGGACGTGGTCCTGGAGACGCTGCCGCTGGACGACAAGGCGGCGTACGAGCTGCTGGCCCGGGGCGACACGCTCGGGGTGTTCCAGCTCGACGGCGGGCCGATGCGGTCGCTGCTGCGCTCGATGCGCCCGACGGCGTTCGAGGACATCTCCGCCGTGCTCGCGCTCTACCGCCCGGGCCCCATGGGCGCCAACGCCCACAACGAGTACGCGGACCGCAAGAACAACCGCAAGCCCGTGGTGCCGATCCACCCCGAGCTGGCCGAGTCGCTGGAGGACATCCTCGGCGAGACCTACGGGCTGATCGTCTACCAGGAGCAGGTCATGGCGATCGCGCAGAAGGTCGCCGGCTACTCGCTCGGCGCCGCCGACCTGCTGCGGCGCGCGATGGGCAAGAAGAAGAAGGAGATCCTCGACAAGGAATACGTCCCGTTCTCCGCCGGCATGAAGGAGAACGGTTACTCCGACGGCGCGATCAAGACGCTGT
>DASYKU010000034.1 GCA_035995165.1 Mycobacteriales bacterium | reverse complement strand
CGGGCGGGCCGCCCGGATCCGGCAGGCTCGGCCCCGGGGTCGCCGACTGCGTCGGCAGCGTGTCGGCCGGGCGGGGTACCTCGCTCGGCGTCACCGCCGGGTCGGGCGGCAGCGTCACGGCCGGGCCGGGCACCCGAGTGGTGGGCAGCTGGGTCGGCGGCACCGGGGCCGGCGTCACGCAGGCGGTCGGGCTGGGCACGAGCCCGCCCCCGCCGTCCCCGGTCCGCTCGACCGGGGTCCCGCCGCCGAACCCGACGGCCGCGGCCGCGGCCGTCGTGCCGACCACGGCCAGCGTGCCCGCGGTGCTGCCGACGAGGGCGAGGCGCTGCCGGCGCCGGCGGGCGTTCCGCGCCACCGCCAGCGCCTGGTACGGGGTCAGCTCCAGCGGCGGCTCGGCCGCGAACAGCGAGCGCAGCGAGTCGGTGACGAACGGGTCCGGTGTCACCGGTGGACTCCTTCCGGGAGGCCGGGGGTGAGCAGCGCCCGCAGCGCGGCCAGCCCCCGGGACGTCTGGCTCTTCACGGTGCCCTCGCTGCAGTCCAGCGCCCGGGCGACCTCGGTGATCGGCAGGTCCTCCCAGCAGCGCAGCACGACGGCGGCGCGCTGCCGGGGCGGCAGGGTGTTCAGCGCGGCCAGCAGGTCCAGCCGCTGGTCCGTCTCGTGCGCCGGGTCGGACCGGACGCCGTCGATCGACTCGCCGGTCGGCTGCTCCTTGCGCCAGCGCCGGCGTTCCTCGTCCAGGAACGTGCGGACGAGCATCGTCCGGACGTACCCGTCGATGTTGTCGGCCCGGCTGACCTTCGCCCAGGCCAGGTAGACCTTGGTCAGGGCGCTCTGGGTCAGGTCCTCGGCTCGGTGCCAGTCCCCGCAGAGCAGGTACGCCGACCGTCGCAGCAAGCGCGCCCGCGCCGCCACGTACGCGGTGAACTCCTCGTCCCGCCGCACCCGCGCCCTCCTACCGTCGACCGTCTCGCCCTCCTGACGCATCGACCCCCGGGGAAGGTTGAACTCAGCGCGGGGTGCAGGGTGCGCCGAGCACCCAGGTCCCGTCGAGGCCGCGGTGGATCGGCAGGTAGCGGTAGCCGGTGCCGGGCAGCGAGGCGACCAGCACGCCGGCCCGGCCGTCGGTGACCTGGGTCCAGCGGGCCATCTCGTACGGGGCCGCGCGGGGCCAGCCGTGCAGGGCGAGCAGGTCCGCGGCCCGGTCGGTGGGCCAGTCGCCGTTGTCGACGGTGACCGTGCGGCCGGGCAGCTTCGACCTGTCGAACCGGACGTCGCCGCACTGCGCGCTCCCGGTGCCGGTCGGGTCCGGGACCGGCGCCGCGGCGCTGCCGCCCCCGCCGCCGGTCATCCCGTCGACCGAGTTCGGCAGCGCGCCGCCGTGGGTCGTCCCCGGCAGCGTGACCAGCAGCACGGCCGCGGCCGCGACGCCGGCCCCGGCCGCGGCCAGCCGGCGCTGCCGCACCCGCCGCCGCCCGGCCGCGAGCACCGCGGCCACCGGCACCTCGCCCGGCTCGGCGGTCGAGGCCGCCGACTCCAGCAGCTCACGCACCTCGGTCACGGCTGTCTCCCTCCAGCACGCCGTCGAGCAGGCCCGCCTCCCGCAGCGCCGCGAGGCCGCGCGCCGCGCGCGACTTCACCGTGCCGGGGGAGCAGTCGAGCAGGTCGGCGATCTCCCGCTCGGTGCGGTCGTCGTAGTAGCGCAAGACCAGTACGGCCCGTTGGTCGACCGGCAGCGCGGCGAGCGCGACCCGGACCGACTCGGCCAGATCGAGGTCGGACGCCTCGACCGGATTCTCCGGAATTGCGGAGGTGGGGGTCTCGCCCCGCCACCGCCGGCGCCGCGCCCGCAGCGCCAGCCGGACCAGCGTCGTCCGCGTGTACGCGTCCGCCGCGGCCGCCGCCTCCAGCCGGCCCCAGGCCCCGTACGTGCGGGCCAGCCCGTCCTGGACCAGGTCTTCGGCCAGGTCACGGTCGGTGGTGAGCAGGTAGGCGTACCGCAGCAGGCTGCCGTACCGGGCCCGGACGAACCGGGCGAACGCCTCCTCGTCGGCCGCCCGCACCCCGCACCACCTCCGCTACCTATGACTTCCAGGAGCACCTGGACGGTTGTCCCGGTTCCCGGTGGATCTCCCGCTCGATTTTGTGAACGCATTCACAAGTGGCTACGGTGTTCTGTGTAGGTGAGCCGATACCACAGCGCGCCGACGCGCCCCCACGCGGGTGTGCGCGGAGTGCACAGAGCGGGAGCCAGGCCGTGACCGACCAGCAGGCTGCGATGCCGGACGAGGCGCTTGCGGGCGACCCTTCGGCGGGCGGCGTGCGGCGGGCCCGGGCGGCGATCGGCCGGGCCGTCCGCTCCACCCTGCCGGGCCGGGTCGAGCCCCGCCGGGAGACCCGGGCGGTGCCCGAGGCGACCGTCGCGCGGCTGGCCGTCTACCTGCGGGTACTGTCCCAGCTGGCCGAGGAGGGCGTGGTCACGGTCTCCTCCGAGGAGCTCGCCACCGCGGCCGGGGTCAACTCGGCCAACCTGCGCAAGGACCTCTCCCACCTGGGGTCGTACGGGACGCGCGGGGTCGGGTACGACGTCGCCGTCCTGGTCGATCGGATCGAGGGCACCCTCGGGCTGACCCGGCGGCTGGCCGTGGCGCTGATCGGCGTCGGCAACCTCGGCCACGCGCTGGCCGGCTACGGCGGCTTCACCACCCGCGGCTTCCACATCGCGGCGCTGCTGGACGCCGACCGCGAGCGGGTCGGCGAGGACATCAACGGCTTGCGGGTCCGGCACGTCGACGACCTGCCGGACGTGATCCGCGAGCACGACATCGTGATCGGCGTGATCGCCACCCCGGCCCACGCGGCCCAGGAGGTCTGCGACCTGCTCGTCGACTGCGGCGTGACCAGCATCCTCAACTTCGCCCCGGCCGTGCTCGTGGTGCCCGATGGCGTGGACGTGCGCAAGGTCGACCTCGCCATCGAGCTGCAGATCCTCTCCTTCCACGAGCAGCGCAAGCTCCGGCCGATCGGCGGCAACGCGTTCGAGGAGGTCGGATGAGCCTCCTCGTCGTCGGGATGTCGCACCGCACCGCCCCGGTCTCGCTGCTCGAGCGGGCCGCCGTCGGCGCCGACGAGCTGCCCGAGGTGCTGCACGCCCTGCTGCGCACCGACCATGTGAGCGAAGTGCTGGTCCTGTCCACCTGCAACCGCGTCGAGGTGTACGCGGAGGTCGACCGCTTCCACGGCGGCCTGCAGGACACCTCGACCGTGCTGGCCGACCGGGTCGGCCTGGACGTCCCGGCCCTCGGCGAGCACCTGTACGTGCACTACGAGGACGCCGCCGTCCTGCACCTGTTCTCGGTCGCGGCCGGGCTGGACTCGATGGTCGTCGGCGAGTCGCAGATCCTCGGCCAGCTGCGGACGGCGTACACGGCCGCGGTCGAGCTGGACACGGTCAACCGGGAGCTGCACGAGCTCTGCCAGCACGCGCTGCGGGTCGGCAAGCGGGTGCACTCCGAGACCGCCATCGACCGGGCCGGGGCCTCGGTGGTCTCCGTCGGCCTGCACGAGGCGACCCGGGTGCTCGGGCCGCTGGCCGGCCGGCGCGCGCTCGTGGTCGGGGCCGGTTCGATGGGCGCGCTGTCCGCGGCCACGCTGGCCCGGGCCGGCGTCGGCGAGATCGTCGTGGCCAACCGCTCGCCCGAGCGGGCCGCCCGGCTGGTCGGGTCGCTGTCGGGCCAGGTCGAGCTCGCCCGCGCGGTCACCATGGACGACCTGGCCGAGGAGCTGGTCCGGGCCGACGTCGTGATCGGCTGCACCGGCGCGGTCGGCGCCGTGCTGCCGGCCGAGGTGGTCGAGGCCGCGCTGCCGGGCCGCTCCGGCCGGCCGCTGGTGCTGCTGGACCTGGCCCTGCCGCGGGACTTCGACGGCGCCGCCGCGGTGCTGCCCGGCGTGCACTACCTGGACCTGGCCGCGCTGGCCGAGCCGGCCGTCCGGCTCGGCGCGCACGGCGACGTCGAGCAGGCCCGCGCGATCGTCGGCCAGGAGGTCACCGGCCGGCTCGGCGCCCGCCGGGCCACCGCCGTCACCCCCACGGTCACGGCGCTGCGGGCCCGCGCCGCCGAGGTCGTCGACACCGAGCTGGCCCGGCTGGACGCGCGGCTGCCGGGGCTGGACGAGGCCACCCGGGCCGAGGTCGCCCGCAGCGTGCACCGGGTCGTGCAGACGCTGCTGCACGCGCCGACCGTCCGGGTCAAGCAGCTGGCCGAGCAGCCCGGCGGCGGGGCGTACGCGGACGCGCTGCGGGAGCTGTTCGACCTCGACCCGGCCGCCACCGCGGCCGTCGCCGGGATCACGCTGCCGACCGAGGTCAGCACCGACGGAGGGCCGGCATGACCACCCCGCTTCGCATCGGCACCCGGGGCAGCGCGCTGGCCCGCAGCCAGACCTCCACGGTCATCGCCGCGCTGGCCGAGCTCGGGATCAAGTCCGAGGCGATCGAGATCGTCACCACCGGCGACCGCTCCACCGCCGCGCTGACCCAGATCGGCGGCACCGGGGTGTTCGTCTCGGCGCTGCGGGACGCGCTGCTGGCGGGCGAGATCGACATCGCGGTGCACTCGTACAAGGACCTGCCGACGGCCCCGCAGCCGGGGCTGGTGGTCGCCGCCGTGCCGCTGCGCGAGGACCCGCGCGACGTGCTGGTGGCCCGGGACGGCCTGACCCTGGCCGAGCTCCCGGTCGGTGCCGTCGTCGGCACCGGCGCACCCCGCCGGTCCGCGCAGATCCGCGCGCTGGGCCTGGGCGTCGAGGTGGTGCCGATCCGCGGCAACGTGGACACCCGGCTGGGGAAGGTCACCGCAGGCGAGGTGGACGCGGTCGTGCTGGCCCGGGCCGGGCTGGCCCGGCTGGACCGGCTGGACGTGGTCACCGAGACCCTCGACCCGCTGCTGGTGCTGCCCGCGCCGGCCCAGGGGGCGCTCGCGATCGAGTGCCGCGCCTCCGACGACGAGCTGGTCGCCACGCTCGCCGCGCTCGACCATGCCGACTCCCGGTCCGCGGTCCTCGCGGAACGTGGCCTGCTGGCCGCACTGGAGGCGGGTTGCACCGCCCCGGTCGGCGGCCTCGCCGTGATCGCCGAGGGCGATGACGGACCGGAACTGTTCCTCCGTGGTTCGGTGACCGCGGCCGACGGCTCGGATGCCGTCCGGCTGTCCGCCACCGGCCCGGTCACCGAAGCCGACGCGATCGGCCGGCGGTTGGCCGCCGACCTGCTCGCCGATGGCGCTGATGAACTCTTTGGGAGCACGCGATGAGCCGCGCGCGCAAGACGACCGGCCGGATCACCTTCGTCGGAGCGGGACCCGGGGACCCGGGTCTGCTCACCGTCCGGGCCGCCGAGGCACTGCGCTCGGCGGCGCTGATGCTGCTCGACCCGGACGTACCGGCGGGCGTGGCGTCGCTGGCCGAGGGCGGGGCCGAGGTCAGACCGGCCATCGGCGACCCGGCCACGGTCGCGGCCATGCTGGTCGCCGAGGCCCGGGCCGGGTCCGCGGTGGTCCGGCTGGTGGCCGGCGACCCGCTGTCCTCCGACGCCGTCGTGCGCGAGGTCCTCGGGGTGGCCGACGCCGGCCTGCCGTTCGACATCGTGCCGGGGGTCCCGGTCGCGACCGGCGTCCCGGCGTACGCGGGGGTGCCGGTGGGTTCCGCGCACACCGTCGTCGACGCCCGCGACGAGGTCGACTGGGCCGGCGCCTGTGGTGCCCCGGGCACGCTCGTGCTCACCGCCACCCAGGCCCACCTGGGCAAGATCGCGGTCGCGCTGCTGGAGCAGGGCCGGGCCGGGGACACCCCGGTCTCGGTCACCGCGGACGGCACCGGCGCCGGCCAGCGCTCGGTCACCACGACGCTGGCCCAGCTGGAGCAGGACTCGGGCTGGCTGGCCGGCCCGCTGGTCGTCACCGTCGGCGCGGCCGTGGCCGAGCGGGACCGGCTGTCCTGGTGGGAGAGCCGCCCGCTGTACGGCTGGAAGGTACTGGTGCCGCGGACCAAGGAGCAGGCCGGCGCGATGAGCGAGCGGCTGCGCGCGTACGGCGCGGTGCCGGTCGAGGTCCCCACCATCGCCGTCGAGCCGCCGCGCACCCCGGCCCAGATGGAGCGGGCGATCAAGGGCCTGGTCACCGGCCGGTACGAGTGGATCGTGTTCACCTCGACCAACGCGGTGCGCGCGGTGCGGGAGAAGTTCGACGAGTTCGGCCTGGACGCGCGGGCGTTCGCCGGCGTGAAGATCGCCTGCGTCGGCGAGTCGACCGCGGCGGCGGTCCGTGCCTTCGGTATCAACCCGGAGCTGCTGCCCTCGGGCGACCAGTCCTCGGAGGGCCTGCTGCAGGACTTCCCCCCGTACGACGAGGTGCTCGACCCGATCGACCGGGTGCTGCTGCCGCGGGCCGACATCGCGACCGAGACGCTGGCCGCGGGGCTGCGCGAGCGCGGCTGGGAGATCGACGACGTCACCGCGTACCGGACCGTGCGGGCGGCGCCGCCGCCGGCGGACATCCGGGACGCGATCAAGTCCGGCGGGTTCGACGCGGTCTGCTTCACCTCGTCCTCGACGGTGCGAAACCTGGTCGGGATCGCCGGCAAGCCGCACGCCCGGACGGTCGTGGCCTGCATCGGCCCGCAGACCGCGGCGACGGCGCGGGAGTTCGGGCTGCGCTCGGACGTCGAGCCGGAGACCGCCGCGGTGGACGCGCTGGTCGACGCGCTGGCCGCGCACGCGGTGGCCCGGCGCGAGTCCGGCGACGCCACCCCGCCGCCGAAGAAGACCAGGCGGGCGTCGTCCTCGCGGACCGCGAGGTGACCGGCTTCCCGTTGTCCCGGCCGCGCCGGCTGCGGCGGTCGGCGCCGCTGCGGCGGCTGGTCTCGGACGTCCGGCTGCACCCGGCCGACCTGATCCTGCCGATGTTCGTCAAGGAGGGTCTGCAGGAGCCGGCGCCGATCGCCTCCATGCCGGGCGTCGTGCAGCACACGCTCGACTCGCTGGTGAAGGCCGCGTACGAGGCGGTGCACGCGGGGGTCGGCGGGCTGATCCTGTTCGGGATCCCGGCGGCCAAGGACGCCCGCGGGTCGGCCGCCGACGACCCGGCCGGGATCGTGCAGGTCGCGCTGCAGCGGCTGGCGGCCGAGGTCGGCTCGGACACAGTGCTGATGGCCGACCTCTGCCTGGACGAGTACACCGACCACGGGCACTGCGGCGTGCTGCTGCCCACCGGCGAGGTCGACAACGACGCCACCCTCGCGCGGTACGCGTCGATCGCCGTCGCGCAGGCCCGCGCGGGCGTCCAGGTCATCGCGCCGAGCGGGATGATGGACGGCCAGGTCGGGGCGATCCGGTCCGCGCTGGACGGGGCCGGGTTCACCGACCTGCCGATCCTGGCCTACTCGGCCAAGTACGCCTCGGGGTTCTACGGGCCGTTCCGGGACGCGGCCGAGTGCACGCCGCAGTTCGGCGACCGGTCGGCGTACCAGCAGGACCCGGCGCGGTCCGTCGGCGAGGCGCTGCACGAGGTCGCGCTGGACATCGCCGAGGGCGCCGACGCGGTGATGGTGAAGCCGGCGCTGGCGTACCTGGACGTGGTGGCCGCGGTCCGCGCCGCCGTCGACCTGCCGGTGGCCGCCTACCAGGTCTCCGGTGAGTACGCGATGGTCGAGGCGGCCGCGGCCAACGGCTGGATCGACCGGGACCGGATCATCCTGGAGTCGCTGACCGCGATCCGGCGGGCCGGCGCGGACATGATCCTCACCTACTGGGCCACCGAGGTCGCGACCAAACTCCGCTGAGCACTCCGGTGTCGCTCAGCACTCCGGTCTCGCTCAGCACTCCGGTCTCGCTCAGCGCGAGCACCAGAGCTCCCATTCGTACCGCTGCACGGCCGGGGCCGGATCGCGCCAGGTGATCCGGCGTTCCCCGGTCGCGCCGTCGCGCACCGGGCCGACGCCGAGGTCCTCGCACTCCCGCACCCGGAAGCTGCGCGCCCCGGGCGGGAACACGAAGTTGACCGTGAGGTCGGTGACCGCGATCGTCGGCTCCCGCCCGTCCCGGTTGCTGGGCGACCAGGCCAGCCGGTCCGTGCCGTCCTCCCGCAGCGGATCCCACAGCCGCGGCGCCTTGTAGCGGATCGACCACTCCGTGATCCGCTTCAGCCCGGGTTGGAACAGCACCAGCGCGAGCACGCCGTCGGCCGTCTCGGAGACCGGCAGCACGGTCACGGTCGTGTCGTCGCCCTCGACCTCGCAGGTCAGTTCCAGGTCGTCGAAGCAGGGCCGGATCCGGTCGTTGGCCGCGGTGATCGGCCGCAGCGTCCGGTAGACCACGTACGGCGCGGGCGTGGTCCGGTGCCGCTCGACGATCATGTCCTCGCCGGCGCGGTCGCCGACGGTGATCGTGAGCTCGACCTCCTCCTCGAACAGCGGGTACTGCCGGTCGACGATGCGCTCGACCGCGGACCGGTACCGGTGGATGGCGCGGTTGGCGGTCTCGAGCTCGGCCTCGAGCCGGCCGATCCGGCCGTACCGGCGGGTCGCGAGGCGAACACCGAGCACGCTCAGCGCGGCCACCGCGACCAGGATCAGCAGGATGCGGCCGGTGCCGTCGACGACGAGCTGGGCCACGCCGGTCGCGGCGGCGAGCGCGGCCGTCGCAGCGGTCCAGGTGGCGCGGAACGGATCGGCGGGCGGCAGGTCAG
>DASYKU010000033.1 GCA_035995165.1 Mycobacteriales bacterium | reverse complement strand
ACGGCTCGGCGCGGGTCTGGCCGACCTCATCAACCTGGCCCCGGTGACCGCGGTCGAGGTGACCGAGGCCCGGCTGGTGTTCGAGCTCGGGATCATCCCGATGATCGTGGAGCGGGCCACCGAGGACGACATCGAGGACCTCCGGCAGCTGACCAAGGAGCACATCGCGGCGCTGCGGCGGGGCGACTACACGATGGCCAGGTCGGCCGAGTTCCACAACCGGGTCGCCAGCTGCACCCACAACGCTGCCATCGAGATGCTGATGCACTCGTTCCACGGACCGTTGCTCATGTCACTGCGGGAGGCGGCCACGGCCGCGCCGCTGATGGGCCAGCGCGGGACGTACGAGCACCGCGACTTCGTCGAGGCGATCGCCGAGCGGGACGCGGCGAAGGCGACGGAGATCATGCACCGGCACCTCAGCCGCACCGCCAAGCGCCTCGCCCGCGCCGCCGACCCCGACTAGGCCGGCGGCCCGGCCGAGGGCCGACCGGAATAGCTTCAGCCGTTCTTGCGGGCCATGAACAGGCACGTGTAGAAGGAGCGCCACGGCATCGCGACGTCGGTGAACCCGGCCGCCGCCAGTCCGGACAGGTGCTCCGCCTCGGTCGGCAGCGGCTTGTCATGGCTGTGCCCGGTGCCCTCCTTCTTCGGCGGGATCAGCGCCTTGCGGGCGTCCCGCAGCCGCCGGTTCCAGGCCCCGGGCGACAGCACGTGGTCGAGGTTGACCAGCCAGCCGCCGGGGGCCAGGTGCGCGGCCGCCTCCGTGTAGAACCGCGCCAGCGTGGCCGCGTCGAAGTGGTGGCTGGCCCGCGAGGTCGTGATGACGTCCGCGCCGGCCGGCAGCGGCGAGAGGTCCTCGATGCCGACCAGGCGGTAGTCGATCCGGTCGCCGTAGCGGGCCAGCTCCGGGCGGGCGATGTCCTCCATCGCCGGCGAGACGTCCGTCCACACGCCCCGGGCCGACGGGAACGCGTCGAGCAGGGTGGCCAGGTAGTCCCCCGGCCCGCTGCCGACGTCGACCACGAGCGCGGTTTCCGGCCGGTCGGCGGCCACGATCGTCGCCGACATCCGCCGCGGCACGACGAGCATCTCCTTGAGTGAGTCGGCCGCGGTCCAGCGCGCGGCCAGCTTCTCGTCCATCCACTCCGACGTGGTCATGTCGCTCCTGAAATCAGGCGGGCCGCCAACCTCGGGTACACCCGCAGCGCGTTGCCTTCGTAGATCTTGGTTCGGTCCACTTCGGACAGCGGCGCCGCGTCGACGTACCGCTTGGTGTCGTCCCAGTGAAAGCCGGTCTCGGGGTCGATCCCCCGGACGGCGCCGATCATCTCCGAGGCGAACAGGATGTTGTCCGCGTCGATGACGTTCACCAGCAGGTCGACGCCGGCCTGGTGGTAGACGCAGGTGTCGAAGAAGACGTTGTGCATGACGTGGTCGCGTAGGTGGGGCTGCCCGAGCCGGTCGGCCAGCCCGCGGTAGCGACCCCAGTGGTACGGCACCGCGCCGCCGCCGTGCGGGATGACCAGCCGCAGTTGCGGGAACCGGCCGAACAGGTCGCCCTCGATCAGCTGCATGAACACCGACGTGTCCGCGTTGAGGTAGTGCGCGCCGAGCGCGTGGAAGCTCGGGTTGCAGGACGAGGAGACGTGCACCATCCCGGGCACGTCCAGCTCGACCATCGCCTCGTACAGCGGGAACCAGTACGGGTCGGTCATCGGCGGCGAGGTCCAGTGCCCGCCGGAGGGGTCCGGGCTGACGTTGCAGCCGACGAAGCCGAGCTCACCGACGCACCGGCGCAGCTCCGCGATCGAGTCGTCGAGCGAGCCGCCCGGCGTCTGCGGCAGCTGGCAGACCCCGGCGAAATTCGACGGGAACAGCGACGTGACCCGGCCGATGAGGTCGTTGCAGGAGCGGGCCCAGGCGACCGCGACCGCCGGGTCGGGCACGTGGTGCTCCATCGCCGAGGCCTGCGGCGAGAAGATCATGAAGTCCTCGCCGCGCTCCCGCAGGGCCTTCAGCTGGTTGTTCTCGATGCTGTCGCGGATCTCGTCGTCGCCGATCCCGGGCTCCACCGGCGGCGACCCGGACGGGTCGGCCAGCCAGGCCAGCTGGGCGCCCCGGTAGTCCTTGTGTCCGGTCGGGACGGTCGTGTAGTGCCCGTGGGCGTCGATGATCACGACGTCTCCTCCGAGGCGTCGACGTACACCAGCCCTTTGTCGGCCAGCCTCGGGCGCATGTTCGAGAGGTCGAGGCTGAGCTCGCCGTCCTCGTACCGCTTGCGGGACAGCGCCTCCCGCTCGTCCCGGTCCCGGGACGCCTCCAGCACGCCGGGCGCGCTCGCCCGCGGCACGACCACCACGCCGTCGTCGTCGGCCACGACCACGTCGCCCGGGGTGACCAGCTGCCCGGCACAGACGATCGGCACGTTGACGTCGCCGAGCGTCTCCTTCACCGTCCCGTGCGCGGAGACGCAGGCGGCCCAGACCGGGAAACCCATCCGGGTCAGCTCGGCCACGTCCCGGCAGCCGGCGTCGATGACGATGCCGAGCGCGCCGTGCGCCCGCAGGGCGGTGGCCAGCAGCTCGCCGATGTAGCCGGCCTGCGAGTGCGAGGTCGGCGCGACCACGAGCACGTCCCCACGGCGGCACTGCTCGACCGCGACATGGATCATCCAGTTGTCGCCGGGCGGCACGCTCACGGTCACCGCGGTGCCGGCCACCCGGGAGCCCGGGTGGATCGGCCGCAGCCGCGGGTCGAGCAGGCCCGTGCGGGCCTGGGCCTCGTGCACGGTGGCCACCCCGAAGCGGGTGAACGCGGCCGCGACGAGCGGGTCGGTACGGGGCGGGTTGCGGACCACGATCGGCATCGGCTCAGCCTTCCAGCGCGGGCAGCAGGGACACGTGCACGACCCCGTCAGTCTCCTCCCCGCCCACGGCCCGGATGGCCCGGTCCACTTCGGACAGCCCGAAGGAGTGGGTGGCCAGCCGTTCCAGCGGGAACCGGCCGGAGGCGAGCTGGGCCACGGCCAGCTCGCAGGAGCGGTAGCTGTGGCCGCGGGCGCTCTTGATCGTGATCGCCTTCTCGGTGACCTTCTTGACCGGGAAGTCGGGGAACGTGGCCATCTCGCCCTGGATGACGATCGTGCCGGCGCGGCGCTTGAGCGCGTCGATACCGAGCAGGACCGGGGCGGTGCCGGCGCCGGCCGTACAGTCGAGCACCACGTCCACGCCGACGCCGCCGGTGATCTCGCGAATCCGCTCCAGCGGATCCTCGGCCTGTACGTCGATGGTGTGGTCGGCACCGAGCGCCTTGGCCAGCTCGAGCCGGGCCGCGTCCCGGGAGGTGCCGGTGACGATGATGAGCGAGGCGCCGGCCTGCTTGCAGGCGACGGTCTGGGCCAGCCCCTGCTGGCCCGGGCCCTCGATCAGGACGGTGGAGTCGTAGCCGACGCCACCGTCGACCAGCGCCCACTCGATGCCGTTGGACAGCGGCGTGGCGACGCCGGCCAGCTCCGCGGTGACGCTCTCCGGCACCTTGTGCAGCACGGCGTTCCAGGGCAGGTAAAGGTACTGGGCGAAGCCGCCCCAGAGGTGGTGCTCGTTGTCCGCGCTGGTGTAGCCGTAGCGGCGGGCGTCGGGGTTGGTGCGCCAGTCGGTGTTCTCGCAGTGCCGGTACTCCCCCGCGTGGCACCAGTGGCAGTGCATGCAGCCGACGTAGTGCTCGACGAAGACCCGGTCGCCCTCGCGCACGTTCTGCCGGCGCTGGAAGTCCTTACCGGCCCGCGAGATGATGCCGACGTTCTCGTGACCCATGATCACCGGCGCGGCGAAGGGCGGGTGGGCGTACATCTTGACGTCGGTGCCGCAGATGCCGGCCACCTCGACCTGGAGCAGGGCGCCGTCGTCGCCCACCGCCGGCATCGGGTACTCCCGGTACGACGTGGTCCCCGGCCCGGTCCGTACCGCCGCCAGCACCTGCTCGGCCATCGACCTGTCTCCTCGGCTCGAATGGTCATACAGTTTGCTATCTTTACCACGACGAGCGACTGGAGGACAGGGCCGATGGACCAGCTGCACCTCCGGGCGGTGTCCCGGACCCAGGGCAACAACCGGGCGCTCAAGGCCGGCGAGGTGACCCCGCGCGGGTACGTCCTGGACTTCGAGGAGGTGCCGGTCCTCGTCCAGGCCTTCCGCCGGATGGTCCGCACGCTCGAGTTCGACGTCTGCGAGATGGCGGTCACGACGTACCTCACCGCCAAGGCGCACGGGGTCGCGTTCACCGCGGTCCCGGTGTTCCTGGTCCGCGGCTTCCACCACGGCGCGATCGTTCGTCCGGCCGATCGGGAAGACCTGCGCCCGAAGGACCTGACGGGGCGCCGGGTCGGTGTCAACCGCGGCTACACGGTGACGACCGGCGTCTGGGCCCGGGAGATCCTGCGGGCCGAGCACGGCCTGGACCTGGACGCGGTCACCTGGGTGCCGTCCGGCGACGAGCACGTCGAGGCGTACGTCCCGCCGCCGAACGTCCGGCCCGCGCCCGGCCTGGACCTGCCCGCCGCGGTCGCCGACGGCGAACTGGCCGCCGCGGTCGGCGTCGAGGCGGACAAGCCCGAGCTGGCGCCGCTGATCCCGGACGCCGCGGAGGCCGGGTACGCGGCGCTGGCCGCCCGCGGCCACTACCCGGTCAACCACCTCGTCGTGGTCCGCGACGACCTGCTGGCCGCGCACGACGACCTGGCCGCGGACCTGTTCGAGGCGTTCGCCGAGTCCAAGCGCCGGTACGTCGAGGCGCTGGACACGCTGCCCGAGCCGACCGCGGTCGACCGGATGCACCGCCGGGTCCGCGAGATCACCGGCGCCGACCCGCTCCCGTACGGGCTGGAGCCCAACCGGGCCGTCCTGGAGGAGCTGGCCCGGGCCGCGGTCGACCAGCACATCCTGGCCCAGCCGCCCGACCTGGACGCGATGTTCGCGCCCGGCACCCGGGAGCTGGTGGGCTGATGCGGATCGCCATCGCCGCCGACCACAACGGCCTCGCGATCAAGGCCCGGCTGATCGAGCGGCTCACCGCCGAGGGCCACGAGCTCGACGACCGCGGCACGCACGGCGACGAGGTCGTGGACTACCCGCCGCTGTGCGAGGACGTCTGCCGGCAGGTGACCGAGGGGCCGGCCGACCGCGGGCTGGTCGTCGGCGGCAGCGGCGCCGGCGAGGTGGTCGCCTGCAACAAGATCCGCGGCATCCGGGCCGGGCTGGCCGCGGACGCGTTCACCACCGAGATCTCCCGGGCCAACAACGCCTCGAACGTGCTCGTGCTGGGCGCGAAGGTGATCACGCCGGAGCAGGCCGACGAGTACGTCGGCATCTGGCTGCGGACCGTCTTCCGGGGTGGGGTGCACCAGCGCCGGATCGACATGATCGCGGCGCTGGAGCGCGGCGAGTCACTGCTGTAGCAGGAACTCGATCACCCGCGCGGGCGCGTTCCCGGCGGTCTGGTCGGCCACCGGCACGTCCCAGTACTCGGCGCCGGGCAGGCACTCCTGCAGGTACCGGGCGGCCGAGGGCGCGTGCGAGGCGTCCTGCCCGGGCACGATCAGCGCCGGAGTGGACAGTGCCATCAGGTCCTCGGGCTCGACCCCGCAGACCGTGTCCCGGTCGAACAGCAGCCGCCCCATCGCGGTCACCATCCGCGTGTACCGGTCGGGGTCGACGGCGGCGAACTCCGCAGCGAACTCGTCGTCGGTCCGCAGCACGGTCACCCACGGCCCCACCCGCGGATCGCTCGCGAACTGGGCCGGGCCCGACCGCGCCAGCTCGACGACCGCGGGGAGGCCCGCCGAGGCCACGTACGCGGCGTGCGCGGCGAAGCGGGACAGCTGCATCAGCCGGTAGCGCGGGCCGCCGGCCGGCGAGTAGAGCACCACCCCACGGGTGCGCGACGGGTGCGCGACCGCGAACGCCGCCGCGGTCGAACAGCCCACGCAGGCGCCGATGAGGTGGGCCCGCTCGATGCCGAGGTGGTCGAGCAGGCCGACCCCCTGCGCGACCCAGTGCGACCACCGGATCCGCTCCAGCCGGCCGCCGGAGCGACCGGACTCGCGCCGGTCGAACGCGATGCAGGTGAAGTGCTCCCGCAGCCGGGCCGTCAGCTCGATGCGCGGGTAGATGCCGTGCCGGGTCCAGTTCTCCAGCGTCGAGTCGAAGCCACCGGGCGAGAACATCAGCAGCGGCGGACCGTCCCCGGAGACCTCGTACCGGGTCGCGATGCCGTCGACGGTGGCGACCGGCATCAATCCGGCACCGGGATGCCGCCGCGGATCTGGGTCGCCGCCCGCACGTCGGCCGCGTACGCCCCGATCGCGTCGAAGGTGGTCCGGGCGACGTCCGCGTACGTGTCCGGGGGGTTGTCGAGGCCGGCGGCGGCGTACCCGATCGCGGCGTGCGCCATCCGGACCCGGCCGTCCAGCCAGGGACCGCCGCCGAAGCCGCCCAGCACCGGGATGGAGACCGAGCGGGCCACCTCGGCCCCGACCACCGGACCGGAGTTGGTGAAGTCCAGCAGGGCCGCGCCGGCCTGCTCCAGCGCCTTGGCCTCGGCGACCAGCCTCTCGGCCATCTCCGGCGGCACCTGGGCCCCGGGCCGGGCCATCGCGGCGTAGTCCAGGCCGAGCCGCAGCGCGCTCTGCGGGGTCACACCGAGCTGGGCGAAGACCGGGATCCCGGCCCGGTCCACGGCCCGGACGGCCTCCAGCTGGTCGGCCGCCCCGTCGAGCTTGACCAGGTCGACGCCGGCCTCCTTGACCAGCCGGATCGCCGCCTTCACCGCCTCGGCCGGCCCCTCCTGCAGGGGCCCGTACGGGAAGTCGCCGCTGACCAGCGCGCGGTCCACGCCCCGCCGGACGGCCTGGCAGACGGTGATCATCTGCTCCAGCGTCACCTCGAACGGGTTGGTGTGGCCCCAGAGGTTCATCCCGACGGTGTCGCCGACGGAGACGATCTCGACGCCGACGCGGTCCACGATCCGGGCGATCTGGTAGTCCCAGGCCACCACCCCGACGATCTTGGTGCCCTCGCGCTTCATCCGGGCCAGGTCCGCGAGCGTGACCCTGCTCATGCCCCGACCGCCGCCAGCAGCTCGGTCGCGTCCCGCCGGTCGTCGGTGACCAGCAGGACCCGCGCGTTGGGGCGCAGCGCCGCCAGCGCCGGACCCGACTCGCCGTTGGCGTCCAGGATCAGGCCGGCGGTCATGATGCCGCGCAGCGTGCAGGCGTTGCCGATGGTGGAGGCGGCGGCCGCGCCGCGGCCCTCGGTCGCGATCATCATGACGAAGTCGGCCTCGGCCAGCTCGTCCGACAGCCGGACCGGCTGACCGTCCACAGTGCGCAGCTCGATGTCGGCGAAGTCGCCGCTGGGGCCGTCGGCGCAGCCGAGGAAGCGGGCCGCGTTCCAGTCCTGGCCGGCCAGGTCGCGGACCATCGCCATCGCGCCGTCGTCGAGGGCGACCACGCTGGTGGACCGGGGCGGCTGCGGCTTGGCGTCGATCCGGTAGCGCGCCTCGGCCGCGGTCGCGGCCCTCGCGCAGCTGTTGGCCAGGATCTGGCGGTTGCTCACCGGGTCACACCGAGGTCTGCGGGACGCCGGGGATGGCGCTGACGGCGCTTCGGGCCGTGTCCAGGAAGGACTGCGCCTGGGGCAGCACGATCGCGGCCGAGCGGACCCGGTGGTGGGCCGGGTCGACGCCCGGCGGCACCGTGCCGTCCTCACGCAGGGCCAGCGCGGCGTTGAGCAGCTTGCGCCGGGCCTTGATGATGCCGCTGTCCGCGGAGACCAGCCGTTCCTTGCTGCGGTCCACGATCGGTCCCATGCTCTCCTGCAACGACGCGTCCTGGATGGCGATGCCCTTGATCCCGGAGAAGGTGTCGCCGCGCCGCTGCGCGGCCCGGTCCATCAGGTAGTCGTTGTCCTTGTTGGCCAGCGGCCGGTACGTACCCGGCTCGTACTCGTTGTGTACGCCCATGCCGTCCTTCATCGCCTGCAGCTCGGTCTCGGTCAGCGCCCGGGTCGGCAGGTAGTCGAAGGTGAAGACCCAGCAGTTCTCGTCGTCGATCGGCACCCAGAAGTGGCCGTGCACCGGGTGGTCGGCGCGCGGCGGGACCATCGTGAACGCCGGCATCACCCAGGGCGTGATCCGCCAGTAGTACGACCCCTGCTCGGCGTTGCGCCGGACGCCCACGAACAGGCCGCCGTCGGCGTCCACGACCTCGAAGAACGGCCGCATGTCGTTGAGGTTGTAGTCGTTGCCCTTCGACCCCTTGAACAGCGGGTCGTTCTTCAGACCGGCGTTGTGCAGCCAGGACACGTGGCTGGAGTCGATGCCGCCCTCCAGCGCCTGCAGCCAGTTGCTCTCCTGCCAGCGCTTGGACGTGTACGTCTGCTCGGCCGGGACCTGGCACCACTCGAACTCCGGCAGCGGCGGCCGGTCCGCCGGGTCACCCATGAAGGTCCAGAGCACCTCGCCGACCTTCACCAGCGGGTACGCGGTCAGCCGCACCTTCTTGCAGAAGCTCGAGTTCTCCGGCTCGGACGGGACCTCCAGGCAGGCGCCGGTCACGTCGTACTTCCAGCCGTGGTACGCGCAGCGCAAGCCGCCGACCTCGTTGTTGCCGAACCAGAGGGAGGCGCCGCGGTGCGCGCAGAACTCGTCCAGCAGCCCGTACCGCCCCTCGCTGTCGCGGACTGCGATCATGCGCTCGGACAGCAGCTTGACCCGGACCGGCGGGCAGCCGTCCTCGGGCAGTTCCTCGGCCAGCAACGCGGGGATCCAGTAACGCCGGAACAGGTCGCCCATCTCGGTGCCCGGGCCGGTCCGGGTCAGGAGTTCGTTGACGTCCTGCTTGAGCATCTGGACCGCCTCTCGCCACCGTCCACCCGGCGGGTACCGACTTCGTCAAAGACTACAGGGAACTATTGAATAGTAATACCATTCATCCATGATGCAACGGATACCGTGACCCCGATCCGTGTTCCCCGCCGGCGGGCTCGCACACCTGGCCGCGTGTCGCGAGGCTGTCGATGGTCGCACGGGAGCCGCCCAGCTCGTAACGTGCTCAAGGTGGTTGACACCGCGCCGCCGGGCGACACCCAGTCCATGATCAGCGCCGAGATCGCGGCCCTCGCGACCGGGTACGACGGCAGGGCCGCAGCCGGTCCGCTGCTGGACTACCGGCCCTATCGAAGCAGCGTGCTGCGGCACCCGGCGTACCCGCCGGTGCCGGTCGACCCGGAGGGGGTCGAGCTGGTCGCGCCGGTGTTCGGGCCCCAGGACGTGGACCCGGGCGAGGCCGACCTGACCGCCCAGCACCCGGGCGAGCCGCTGGGCGAGCGGATGATCGTCACCGGCCGGGTCACCGACGGCGCCGGCCGCCCGGTGGCCGGCCAGCTGGTCGAGATCTGGCAGTCCAACGCGGCCGGGCGGTACGCGCACGGCCGGGACCGGCACCCGGCCCCGCTGGACCCCAACTTCACCGGCACCGGTCGCTGCCTGACCGACGCCGACGGCACGTACCGGTTCGTGACGGTCAAGCCGGGCCCCTATCCGTGGCGCAACCACCTCAACGCCTGGCGGCCGGCGCACATCCACTTCTCGCTGTTCGGGACCGACTTCACCGAGCGGGTGATCACCCAGATGTACTTCCCGGGCGACCCGCTGCTCGCGCTCGACCCCATCTTCCAGTCCATTCCGGACACTGCCGTCCGGGACCGGCTGCTGGCCACGTACGACCACGAGGTCACCCGGCCGGAGTGGTCGACGGGCTACCGCTGGGACATCGTGCTGACCGGACCGCGCCGGACCTGGGTGGAGTCATGACCGAACCACTGCCCTCGACCCCGGGTCAGACCGTCGGGCCGTTCTTCGGTCTTTCCCTGCCGTACGGGGACGGGCCGCGGCTGGTGCCGCCGGGCCACCCGGACGCAGTCCGGCTGCACGGCCGGGTCCTCGACGGGGCCGGCGACCCGGTCCCGGACGCGCTGCTGGAGCTCTGGCAGCCCGGCCCCGACGGCGCGGTGCTCCGCCAGCCGGGGTCGCTGCACCGGGACGGCTGGACGTTCACCGGCTGGGGCCGGGCGGCGACCGACAACGCCGGGCAGTGGTCGTTCAGCACGCTGCGGCCCGGCAGCACCCGACCCGGCGGGGCGCCGTTCTTCGCGCTGACCGTGTTCGCCCGCGGCCTGCTGGACCGGCTCTGGACCCGGATCTACCTGCCCGGCGCCCACCCCGACATCGACCCGGCGCTGGCCGCCGACCCGCTGTTGTCCGCGCTCCCGGCCGAGCGCCGGGCCACCCTGATCGCCACCGTTGAGCCGGCCGGGTACGCCTTCGACGTGGTCCTGCAGGGCGAGCGCGAGACGGTCTTCCTGGACACGGCCCGATGAGCGCGGTCCCGGTCCTCACCGGCACCCCGCTCGGTCCGGCCGGCCCGGGCCGGCCGCTGCTGCTGCTGGGCCCGGCCATCGGCACCAGCGCGGCGACGCTCTGGGCCCGCTGCGCCGCCCAGCTCGCGGCCGACTTCGAGATCCTGGCCTGGGACCTGCCCGGGCACGGGGCCTCGGCGCCGGCCGCCGACGGGTACTCGATCGCGGAGCTGGCCGAGGGCGTGCTCGCGCTGGCCGGGCCCCGGCCGTTCGTCTACGCCGGCGACTCGATGGGTGCCACGGTCGGCCTGCAGCTGCTGCTGGAGCACCCCGACCGGGTCACCGCGGCCGCGCTGCTCTGCACCGGGGCGAAGATCGGCACGACCGGGAGCTGGCAGGACCGGGCCGCGCTGGTCCGGGCCGAGGGCACCGCCGCGGTCGTCCCGCTGGCCGCCGGGACCTGGTTCGCGCCCGGGTTCGCCGAGCGGGAGCCGGCCGTCGCGAGCGTGCTGCTGGAGGCGCTGGCCGGCGCCGACGACGCCAGCTACGCCTGGGCCTGCGAGGCGCTGGCCGGCTTCGACGTCCGGGACCGGCTGGGCGAGATCGCGGCGCCGGTGCTCGCGGTGGCCGGCGCGGAGGACACCCGGACGCCGGTGGACGGCCTGCGGCTGATCGCGGACGGCGTCCGGGACGGCCGGCTGGCGGTCCTGGACACGGTCGCCCACCTGGCCCCGGCCGAGCAGCCCCGGGCCACCGCGGCCCTGGTCGCAGGGCACCTGATCGGGCGCGGCCGTACCCTCGAGGACGTGCAGGCGGCCGGTCACGCGGTCCGCCGGGAGGTGCTCGGCGACGCCCACGTGGACCGGGCCGTCGCCCGCACCACCGGGCTGGACCGCGACTTCCAGGACTTCATCGAGCAGTACGCCTGGGGCTCGATCTGGACCCGGCCCGGGCTGGACCGGCGCAGCCGCTCGATGGTCGTGCTCACCGCCCTGGTCGCCCGCGGCCACCACGAGGAGCTGGCGATGCACCTGCGGGCCGCGCGGACCAACGGGCTGACCCTGGAGGAGATCACCGAAGTGCTGCTGCAGACCGCGATCTACTGCGGGGTCCCGGACGCGAACACCGCGTTCCGGATCGCCCGGACCGTCTTCGAGGAGGACACCCCGTGACCGAGGCCTACGTCTACGACGCGGTCCGGACCCCGTTCGGCCGGCTCGGCGGGGCGCTGGCGAAGACCCGGCCGGACGACCTGGCCGCCTTCGCGGTGCGGAGCCTGCTGTCCCGCTCCCCCGGCCTGGACCCGGCCATGATCGCCGAGGTGACGCTGGGCAACGCCAACGGGGCCGGCGAGGAGAACCGCAACGTCGGCCGGATGGCCGTGCTGCTGGCCGGGCTGCCGCTGTCGGTCCCGGGCTCGACCGTGAACCGGCTCTGCGGCTCCAGCCTGGACGCCGCGATGGGCGCCTCCCGCATGATCGAGACCGGGGACGCGGACGTGGTCGTCTCGGGCGGGGTCGAGTCGATGACCCGGGCGCCCTGGGTGCTGCCGAAGCCGGACAAGGCGTTCCCGACCGGCAACCTGGCCGCGGTGTCGACCACGCTGGGCTGGCGGCTGACCAACCCGGCCATGAACCCGGACTGGACGGTCTCGCTGGGCGAGGCCTGCGAGCGGCTGGGCGAGAAGTACGGCGTCAGCCGGGAGCGGCAGGACGCCTTCGCGCTGCGCTCGCACCAGCTCGCCGACAAGGCCTGGACCGACGGCTTCTACAAGGACCTGGTCACCCCGATGCCGGACACCGGGCTGGAGCGGGACGAGGGCATCCGGCCCGGGTCCACGCTGGAGAGGCTCGCCTCGCTGCGCCCGTCGTTCCGCCCGGACGGGACGATCACGGCCGGGAACGCCTCCCCGCTCAACGACGGCGCCTCCGCGGTGCTGCTGGGCTCGGCCGCGGCGGCCGACTCGATCGGGCGTTCGCCGCTGGCCCGGATCGCCGGCCGGGGCGCCAGCGCGCTGGAGCCGCAGTACTTCGGGTACGCGCCGGTCGAGGCCGCGAACCAGGCGCTGGCCCGGGCCGGCATCGGCTGGTCCGATGTGGGCGCGGTCGAGCTGAACGAGGCGTTCGCGGTCCAGTCGGTGGCCTGCCTGGACGCCTGGCCGATCGACCCGGAGATCGTCAACACCCGCGGCGGCGCGATCGCGATCGGGCACCCGCTCGGCGCCTCCGGCGGCCGGATCCTCGGCACCCTGGCCGCGGTGATGACGGCCGACGGGCACCGCTGGGGGGTCGCGGCCATCTGCATCGGCGTCGGCCAGGGCTTGGCCGTCGTCCTGGAGAACGCGGCATGACCGGGGCCATCGTGGCCGCGCCGGGCGGCGCGTCCGGTCCGGACCGGACGGACGCCGAATGACGGCGGCGATCCTGGACGAGGCCGACGCCGCGGTCGCGGACGTCCCGGACGGCGCCACCGTCCTCATCGGAGGGTTCGGCCCGGCCGGGCAGCCGATCGAGCTCGTCGACGCGCTGCGCCGGCACGGCGCCCGCGACCTGACCGTGGTGAACAACAACGCCGGCAACGGCGACACCGGGCTGGCCGCGCTGCTCGCCGCCGGCCAGGTCCGCAAGATCGTCTGCTCCTTCCCGCGGCAGACCGACTCCTGGGTCTTCGACCGCCTCTACCGGGACGGGAAGATCGAGCTGGAGCTGGTCCCGCAGGGCAACCTGGCCGAGCGGCTGCGGGCCGCCGGGGCCGGCATCGGCGCGTTCTACTGCCCCACCGGCGTCGGGACGCCGCTGGCCGAGGGCAAGGAGCACCGCACCATCGACGGCCGCGACTACCTGCTGGAGTACCCGATCCGGGGCGACTTCGCGCTGATCAAGGCGTACCGGGCGGACACCGCCGGCAACCTCGTCTACCGCAAGACCGCCCGCAACTTCGGGCCGGTGATGGCGGCCGCGGCGACCACCACCGTGGTCCAGGTCGGCGAGGTCGTGGCCGCGGGCGAGCTGGACCCGGAGGCGGTCGTCACCCCGGGCATCTACGTGGACCGGGTGGTGACGGCATGACCGGCGAGCACACCGACCGCGGGCCGCTGGACCGCGACGAGCTGGCCGCGCTCGTCGCGGCCGACATCCCGACCGGCTCGTACGTGAACCTCGGCATCGGCCTGCCCACGAAGGTCGCCGACCACCTGGAGCTGGGCAGCGGGGTCACCCTGCACACCGAGAACGGCATGCTCGGCATGGGCCCGGCGCCGGCCGAGGACGAGGTCGACTGGGACCTGATCAACGCCGGCAAGTTCCCGGTCACCGAGACGCTCGGCGCCTCGTACTTCCACCACGCGGACTCGTTCGCGATGATGCGCGGCGGGCACCTGGACGTCTGCGTGCTCGGCGCGTTCCAGGTCTCGGTGGGCGGCGACCTGGCCAACTGGCACACCGGCGAGCCCGGTGCGATCCCGGCCGTCGGCGGCGCGATGGACCTCGCCATCGGCGCCCGCTCCGTGTTCGTGATGATGCCGCTGTTCGCCCGGGACGGTTCGCCCAAGCTGGTGGACAAGTGCACGTACCCGCTGACCGGGGTCGCCTGCGTGAGCCGGGTCTACACCGACCACGGGGTGTTCATCGTGGACGGTGACGGCGTCGAGATCCGGGAGACCTATGGGATCTCTGCGGCAGACCTGCGCTTCCGCCTCTCGCTCTCCTAGTCGACGGGCACCAGCGCGAGGCGGTCCTGTTCCAGGGTGAGCAGGACCGTCCGGCCCGGCTCGACCGAGACCGCCGGGTTGCCGCGGGTGCGGACCTCGGTCCCGCCGACCCGGACCACGTGGTCGATCGTGTCGCCCTGGAACGCCCGGCTCACCACCTCGCCGGTCCACTCCCCGGCCGCCGCCTGCTCGCCGTCGTCGGCGCTCCGGAGCCGGACGGACTCCGGCCGGATCGAGACGATGACCTCGCCGCCGACCGGGATCGCCAGGGCCGAACGCAGCACCAGCGGGCCCGGGCCGGTGTCCACGGTCAGCTCGCCCGCGCCGGCCGCGGTGACCGTACCGGGCAGGAAGTTGGACGAGCCGATGAACTCGGCCACGAACCGGGACTCCGGCCGCTCGTAGATGTCGCGGGGCCGGCCGATCTGCTGGACCTTGCCGTCCCGCATCACCGCGATCTTCGACGACAGCGCCAGCGCCTCGGTCTGGTCGTGGGTGACATAGACCGAGGTGACGCCGAGCTCGCGCTGCAGCCGCTTGAGCTCGAAGCGCATGTTCTCCCGCAGCTTCGCGTCCAGGTTGGACAGCGGCTCGTCGAGCAGCATCAGGTCAGGACGGGTGACCAGTGCCCGGGCGAGAGCCAACCGCTGCTGCTGCCCGCCGGAGAGCTTGGTCGCCGGACGGTCAGCCAGCGAAGCGAGCTCAGTCACCTCGAGCACCCGCATCACCTGCTCGCGCACCGTTGACCGATCGGGGCGGTTGCGCCGTGGCATCACATCGAGCGGGAACGAAACGTTGCGAAAGACGGTCATGTGCGGCCAGATCGCGTACGACTGGAAGACCATGCCCAGGCCGCGCCGGTTGACCG
>DASYKU010000032.1 GCA_035995165.1 Mycobacteriales bacterium | reverse complement strand
TGCCGCCCGCCGAGCACGAGATCGCCTGCCGCCGCACGCTGCGCGAGGCGCGTGCCATCGCCGGGCTCAGCCATCCCAACGTGGTGACGCTGTACGACGTGCTGGACAGCGACGACCGGCCTTGGATCGTCATGGAGCTGTTGCGCGCCCGCAGTCTCGGTGAGGTGCTCGCCCAGGACGGACCGTTGCCCGTGGCCAGGGTGGCGACGATCGGGCTGGCCGTGCTCGGCGCGCTCGAGGCGGCGCACGACGCCGACATCGTGCATCGCGACATCAAGCCCGGCAACATCCTGCTGCTCGACGACGGCCGGGTGAAGCTCACCGACTTCGGCATCGCCCGGGCCGTCGGCGACGACACGATCACCGGGACCGGGCTGCTGGTGGGCTCGCCGTCCTACATAGCGCCGGAGATCATCAAGGGTCAGGAGGCGGGTGCGCCGGCCGACCTCTGGGGTCTCGGCGCCACGCTGTACGCGTCGGTCGAGGGCCGCGCGCCGTTCTCCGGCGGCGACGCGATGGAGACGTTGGCCAAGGTCGTGCAGGATCCGCCGACGCCGTACGTCCGGGCGGGGGCGTTGATCCCGGCGCTGGACGCGATGCTGGAGAAGGACCCGCTCAAGCGGGCCAAGCCGGTGGAGGCGCGGCGGGCGCTGCTGGACGTGCTGCGGGGCGGGAACGACACCGAGGCGCCGCCGGCGGGGCCGCGCGCGGTCTCCTCGCCGTCGCTGGGCCGGACACCGGCGCCCGGTCCCGAACCGGCGCCCGCTCCCCCGGCGCCGTCCGGGCCGGCGTTGGCCGACCTGCTCGTCCCGGTCTACCGGCAGGGTGAGCCGCGCGACGGGGCGCCCGGAAACGGCGGCGGTACGTCCGCCGCGCCGGCCGCCGCGGCCGCGCGTGACGCGGGCCGGAACGGTGCCGCCGCCGGGGTTCCTGCCGGGGCTGCGGCCGCGGCTGGTGCCGGGGCGGTGGCGTTGCGGCGGTCGGGCGAGGCGGCTGAGGACTCGGTCGAGGCGCCCTCGACGCCGGCGGTCCAGCCGGCGGCCGCCGAGCAGGCCGGACCGACCGCTCCCGCGCCCGCTGCGCCCGCTGCGCCCGCTGCTTCCGCGCCCGCTGCGCCCGACGCCGGACCGCGGGACGCGCGGACTCGGGACGCCGGGCGGCCGGACCCCGTCCTGCCGGACTCCGGGCGGGCGGACTCCGTTCTGCCGGACTCCGTTCTGCCGGACTCCGTCCTGCCGGACTCCGTTCTGCCGGACTCCGGGCGGGCGGACGAGGCGGACGAGGTTCCGGAGGAACTGGCGCCGGTCGAGCTGGGGCCGGTCGAGATGCCGCCGGCCGAGGAGTCGGTCGCGAGCACGCCGGTGGCCGAGCAGGGCCGGGAGGCGCTGGCCGACGACGCCGACCTGCTCGACCCGGACGTCGCCGACCCGGATCTCGTCGAGGACGACTTCGACGGCGACACCCGGACCGACCTGGGCCTGCCGCCCGAACCGAGCGCCGCGGCGACCGCCCCGCCGCCCGCGTCGGTCTCACCCGCGAACGCGTCGACCTCCCGGGCCGGTGGTCCGGCGGAGGCGGCGGCCTCGCGGGCGGCGGGCTCGCGGGCCGGGGGCCCGCCGGCGGACGCGCCGCTCATCGGGCGGGCCGTTGCTCCGGTGGACGACGGCCAGCACGCCGGGGACATCGCCGACGAGCCGGTCACCGGCCCCCGGCCGGACATCGACTCCGAACCCACGGTCACGATCCCGGTGCCGACCCGCCGCCCGCCGGCCGCGCCCCGCCCGCCCGCGTACGGGGCGTACGGAAGCGGGACCACGGCCGAGTCCGAGCTGCCGACCCAGATGATCGCGCCGCTGCCGTTCGGCCGCCCGCAGGGCACCTCGGCCGAGCAGCAGCCGGCCCGTGCGTTCCGGGCCCACACCCCGGCCTCGCCGCTGGACTTCCAGGGCGAGCGCCCCCGGGCCGACCGGCGCAAGCGCAGCCTGGCCGCGCTCCTCATCGTCATCGCGCTCATCGCCGTCGTGGTCGTCGGCGGTGCGCTGCTCCTCACCAGCATGCGCGGCGGCGGAGGCGGCGACGATCAGGCCGGGAACCCGACCACGAGCGCCTCGCTGGGCCCGGCCACGATCCCGTCCGGCTACACCCAGTACGCCGGCTCCGGCTTCAGCGTGGCCGTCCCGACCGGCTGGCCGTCCCAGGCGCAACGCAACGGCGTCGTCGACATCAAGGAGCAGAACTCCACCCGGTTCCTGCGGCTGATCACCGTGGACAACACCGCGTCGGCGTTCAGCCAGCTGGGCGCGGCCGAGAAGCAGTTCGCGGCCAACCCGTCGTACCAGCAGTACCAGCGGGTGAAGCTGGCGCGGGTCGACTACCGCGGCCTGGACGCGGCCGACTGGGAGTTCACGTTCACCCTCGACGGGGTGCCGCGGCACGTGCTCTACCGCGGCATCGTCAGCGGCGACCGGACGTACGGGCTGTACCTGTCGACGCCGGCCGCCAACTGGGACAAGAGCAAGGACGTCTTCCAGGTCGCGGCCGACACCTTCCGCACGAGCTGACGGGCTCCGATGCTTTAGGGTCGGTCGCCGTGACCGATCTCGTACGCCCCACCGCCGAGGACGCGACCGCCGCGGCCAAGCGGCTCGCCGCCGCCACCGGTGCCGACCGGCACGACGTCGCGGTGGTGCTCGGCTCCGGCTGGGCCCCGGCCGCGGACGCGCTGGGCCGCCCCGACGCCGAGCTGCCGGTCGCGGACCTGCCCGGCTTCGCGGCCCCGACCGCGGAAGGCCACGGCGGCACGGTCCGGTCGCTCACCCTCGGCTCCCGGCGCACGCTGGTCTTCCTCGGCCGCACCCACCTGTACGAGGGCCGCGGCACCGCCGCCGTGGCGCACGGCGTCCGGGTCGCCGCGGCGGCCGGCTGCGGCACGGTCGTGCTCACCAACGCGGCCGGCGGCCTGCGCGAGGGGATGCACCCCGGCCAGCCGGTGCTGATCTCCGACCACCTCAACCTCACCGCGCGCTCGCCCCTGGTCGGGGCCCGGTTCGTCGACCTCACCGACCTCTACTCGCCGCGGCTGCGGGCGCTGGCCCGCGCGGGCGACCCGAGCCTGGAGGAGGGCGTGTACGCGGCGCTGCCCGGTCCGCACTTCGAGACCCCGGCAGAGATCCGGATGCTGCGCGGGCTCGGCGCGGACCTGGTCGGCATGTCCACCGCGCTGGAGGCGATCGCGGCCCGGGCCGAGGGCGTCGAGGTGCTCGGCGTCTCGCTGGTGACGAACCTGGCCGCCGGGATGACCGGCGAGCCGCTCAACCACGAGGAGGTCCTCGCCGCCGGGGCCGCCGCCGCGACCCGGATGGGCACCCTGCTCGGCACCGTGATCGAAGGGCTCTGACGATGGCCGAGTTCGGCGCACACCCGCAGGCCAGACCGGGCGCGGGCCGCAAGGTCCTGGTCACCGGCGCGGCCGGTCGGATCGGCGTGATCACCTGCGCCGGGCTGGCCGCCCGGGGCTGGAAGGTCCGGGGTCTGGACCGGGTGCCGCTGGACGGCGTCGACGGGCTGGCCGACCCGCCGGTGGTGGCCGACGTCCGGGACGCCGCGGCGGTCCGGGCCGCGGCGGCCGGGGTCGAGGCCGTCGTGCACCTGGCCGGGATCGCGACCGAGTCGACGTTCGCGGAGATCCTCGAATCCAACATCGAGGGCACGTTCAACGTCTTCGACGCCGCCCGCCAGGAGGGCGTCGGCCGGATCGTCTACGCCTCCAGCAACCACGCCGTCGGCTACACCCCGCGCAGCGCGCTGGCCACGGTCGACGTGCCGCCGCGGCCGGACACGTACTACGGGGTGAGCAAGGTCTTCGGCGAGGCCCTCGGCAGCCTGCTGGTCGACCGCTACGGCCTGGAGGTCGTCTGCCTGCGCATCGGCTCCTGGAAGCAGTACCCGGAGTCGGTCCGGGAGCTGTCCACCTGGATCAGCCCGGCCGACGGGGTCCGGCTCATCGCGGCCGCGCTCACCGCCCCGGACGTGACGTTCTCGGTCGTGTACGGGATCTCGGCCAACACCCGGGCCTGGTGGGACCTGGCCCCGGCCCGGGCGCTGGGCTACCTCTCCGTCGACGACGCCGAGGACTACGCCGACCGGATCCCCGGCGCCGAGGACGACCCGGACCGGTCCGACCCGGAGTGGGCCCGCGTCGGCGGCGGGTTCGCCGGACCGGCCTTCGACGAACCCCGCCTCGGCCAGGGCGGCTGATCGGGCCCGAGGGTCGCCGCCCGGCGGGGCGAGTGATCGGGGGCGGGGTGCGGCGGGCGATACTGCAGCGGTGAACGGGGACCTGCAGGACGCGGCCGAGCGCTGGCTGGCCGAGGATCCCGATCCGGCCACCCGGGACGAGCTGCGGGCGCTGCTCGACGACGGCGACGAGGCCGCGGTCGCGGACCGGTTCGCCGGCCGGCTGGAGTTCGGCACCGCCGGGCTGCGCGGACCGCTGCGGGCCGGGCCGAACGGGATGAACCGGGCCGTGGTCCGCCGCACCGCGGCCGGGCTGGCCGGCTGGCTCAAGCGGGCCGAGGTGCCGGGACCGGTGGTGATCGGGTACGACGCCCGGCACGGCAGCGCCGAGTTCGCCGCCGACTCCGCCGCGGTGCTGGCCGGCGCCGGACTGGACGCACGACTGCTGCCGGGCCCGCTACCCACGCCCGTGCTGGCGTACGCGGTCCGCCGGCTGGGCGCGGCCGCCGGGGTGATGGTGACGGCGAGCCACAATCCCCCGCAGGACAACGGGTACAAGGTCTACTCGGCCGACGGGGCCCAGATCGTGCCGCCGGCGGACGCCGGGATCGAGGCGGCGACCGCGGCCGTCGGTCCACTGTCGACGGTCCCGATGTCCTACGGGTACACGGTTCTCGGCGACGAGATCCTCGAGTCCTACCTGGACGCCGTCGCAGCCGTGCCCCGGACGTCGCACCGTCGCATCAGGACTGTCCACACCGCACTGCACGGCGTCGGCGGGGCCGTCGTGCACGAGGCCTTCCTCCGGGCCGGGTTCGAGCCGCCGGTGCAGGTGTCCGAGCAGGCCACGCCGGACCCGGACTTCCCGACCGTGCCGTTCCCGAACCCGGAGGAGCCCGGCGCGCTCGACCTGGCCCTGGAGCTGGCCGAGCGGACCGGCGCCGAGCTGCTGCTGGCCAGCGACCCGGACGCGGACCGCTGCGCGGTCGCGGTCCCGGACGACACCGGCTGGCGGACACTGACCGGCGACGAGCTCGGCATCCTGCTGGCCGACCACCTGATCCGGACCGGCCGCACCGGGACGTACGCGACGACGATCGTGTCGTCCTCGCTGCTGTCCAAGCTCTGCGCCGCCCGCGGGGTGCCGTTCGGGGAGACGCTGACCGGCTTCAAGTGGATCGTGCGGGCCGCGCCCGACCTGACCTTCGGCTACGAGGAGGCGCTCGGCTACTGCGTGCTGCCGGACGCGGTCCTGGACAAGGACGGGATCTCGGCCGCGCTGCTGGTCACCGACCTGGCGGCGGCGCTGAAGGCCGAGGGCCGGACGCTGGGCGACCGGCTGGACGAGCTGGCGGCCGAGTTCGGCGTGCACGCGACGACGCAGGTCTCGGTGCGGGTCGCGGACCTCGGCCTGATCGGGGAGCTGATGACGGCGCTGCGGGCCGACCCGCCGGGGACGCTGCTGGGCCGGGCGGCGACCGCGGAGGACCTGCGGCCGGAGGCGGACGTGCTGCGGCTGAGCGCGGACGGGGTCCGGGTGGTGGTCCGGCCGAGCGGGACCGAGCCGAAGCTCAAGGCGTACCTGGAGGTGGTGGTGGCGGACCGGGCGACCGCGACCGCCGACCTCGACCGCCTCCGCACCGAGCTCGCCCCCCGCCTCCGGGTCTAGGGCCCCGGCGCCACCGGGCCCGACCGTCGCCGAAGCGCGACCGCGGGCGGGACCCCGGCGCCCGGCTGCGGGCCGAGCGCGGCGCGTCTCTAGACGGCGCCGAACTGGCGGTCGCCGGCGTCGCCGAGCCCCGGCACGATGTACGCCTTGTCGTTCAGCCGCTCGTCGATCGACGCGGTGACCAGGGTCAGCGGCAGCCCGCTGTCCTCCAGCGCCCGCCGGCCCTCCGGCGCGACCAGCACGCAGACCACGGTGATGTCCTCGCAGCCGCGGTCGGTCAGCAGCCGGCAGCAGTGCAGCAGCGAGCCGCCGGTGGCGAGCATCGGGTCGAGCACGATCACCGGCCGCCCGGCCAGCGACGCCGGCAGCGACTCCAGGTACGCCCGGGGCGCGAACGTCACCTCGTCCCGGGCCAGCCCGACGAAGCCCATCTGGGCCTCGGGCAGCAGCCCGAGCGCGGCCTCGGCCATCCCCAGCCCGGCCCGCAGCACCGGGACCAGCAGCGGCGGGTTGGCCGGGCGCGCGCCGACCGCGGGTCCGACCGGCGTGGTCACCGGGACCGGCTCGGTCGGGAGGTTGCGGGTCGCCTCGTAGACCAGCATGGTCGCCAGTTCCTTGAGCGCGACCCGGAAGCCGGTGTTGTCCGTCCGCTCATCGCGGAGGGTGGTCAGCCGGGCGGCGGCGAGCGGGTGGTCCACGACGAGGGTCTGCACAGACCGGCACAGTATCGGCTCCCGTGGCAGGCTCGTATCCGTGGACGAGACCTGGGACCTGGTGGTGGTCGGCGGCGGCCCGGCCGGATCGGCGGCGGCGCTGGCCGCCCGGCTGCGCAAGCCGGACGCACGGGTGCTGCTGCTGGATCGGGCCGACTTCCCGCGGGACAAGGCCTGCGGGGACGGCATCGCCGCGCACGGCCGGGACGTGCTGGCCAAGCTGGGCGTGCCGGACCTCATCGCCGACTACACGCCGAGCACGAAGCTGTCGGTGATCTCCCCCGGCGGCGCGACCGTCTCCGCGTACGCGGCCCGGCCCAACCACGTGGTGCCGCGCAAGGTCTTCGACGCCCGGCTGGTCGACGCCGCCCGGGCCGCCGGGGTCGAGGTGCGCAAGCACCGGGTGCGCGAGATCACCCAGTCCGCCGGGACCGTCACCGTCGACGGGATCGAGGCCAAGGCCGTCGTCGCCGCGGACGGTGCCAACTCCGGCATCCGGAAGCTGCTCGGCATCCCGGCCGGCAAGGAGAAGCACACCGCGATCGCCGTCCGCGGGTACGCCGACCTGCCGCCGGACAGCGAGCGGGCCGACGGCGCCCAGTTCATCGCGATGCAGAAGCAGGGCTGGCCCGCGTACGCCTGGTCGTTCCCGATTGGCGACGGGACCGCGAACATCGGCTTCGGCATGCTGCTGCCCAAGCTGCACGCGGCCGAGGGCCCCGGCCGGCAGGTGCTGCACGGCCGGCTCAAGGCATTGTTGCCCGACCTCACCGGTCGCGACCTGCTGGCCCACCACCTGCCGTTGTCGACCGGTCGCCCGGCCACCCCCGGGCGCGGGCGGGTGCTGCTGGCCGGCGACGCGGCCAGCCTGATCAACCCGCTCACCGGCGAGGGCATCTACTACGCGCTGGTGTCCGGCCGGCTGGCCGGGACTGCGGCGGTCGGCGCGCCCTCGAACCCGCTCGGCGCGTACCGGTTCGGGCTGAAGGAGGCGCTCGGCAACCACCTGCGCACCACCGACGTGCTGGCCCGGGCGTCGCAGTCGTCCCGGTTCATGGACGCGGCGATCGCGACCGCGGCCCGCCGCGGCGACGTCTTCGACCTGCTCGTCGACGTCGGCCTCGGCTCCGGCACGGTCCCGCTCCCGCTGGCCTGGTCGGTGGTCAAGGCCTGGGCCCGCGGCGGCGAGCGCATAGGCTCGGCAGCATGACCGGGATCGTCGAGGCGTACGGGGATGTGGTGCGGGACGACGCGACGCTGCGCCGGTTCCTGCACGGACTGCCGGGGGTGGACCAGGTCGGCGCCGAGGCCCGGGCGGCCGCGCTGGCGACCCGGAGCATCAAGAAGGCCTCGAAGCGGTACGCGTTGGACCTGGCGATCCGCTGCGTCGACCTCACCACGCTGGAAGGTGCCGACACCGCGGGCAAGGTCCGGGCGCTGTGCGCCAAGGGCCGCCACCCCGACCCCACTGATCCCAGCACGCCGCCGGTCGCCGCGATCTGCATCTATCCCGACCTGGTCGGGATCGCGAAGACCGAGCTGGCCGGGTCGACGGTGAAGGTCGCCAGCGTCGCCACCGCCTTCCCGTCCGGGCGGGCCAGCCTGGCGGTCAAGCTCGACGACGTCCGCGACGCCGTCGCGACCGGCGCGGACGAGATCGACATGGTCATCGACCGCGGCGCCTTCCTCTCCGGCCGCTACCTGCAGGTGTACGACGAGATCGTGGCGATCCGGGAGGCCTGCGGCGCCGCCCACCTCAAGGTCATCCTGGAGACCGGCGAGCTGGCGACCCTGGACAACGTCCGGCGGGCGTCCTGGCTGGCGCTGATCGCCGGCGGGCACGTGATCAAGACCTCGACCGGCAAGGTGTCGCCCGCCGCGACCCCGCCCGTCTCGCTGGTGATGCTGGAGGCGGTCCGCGACTACGCGCTGGCCACCGGCGAGCGCCGCGGGGTCAAGCTGGCCGGCGGGATCCGGACGGCCAAGGAGGCCGTGCGTTACCTGGTGCAGGTCAACGAGGTCGCCGGGCCAGAGTGGCTGGACCCGGACCTGTTCCGGTTCGGGGCGTCCAGCCTGCTCAACGACCTGATCCTGCAGCGGCAGAAGGAGCGCACCGGGGCGTACTCCGGCCCGGACTACGTCACGCTGGACTGACGCAGCGCGGCGGCGAAGACCTCCGGCCGCTGCAGGATCGCGTGGTCCTCGCCCGGCACGGTCTCGTAGATCGCGCCCGGGATCGCCTTGGCCGCCGCGACCGCGCCGGCCCGCATCCACTCCGGGCAGTAGCCGCCGTCCAGCACCAGCGCCGGCTCGGCGATCCGGGCCAGCCGGGCGGGATCCAGCGCCGCGCCCGGACCGCAGATCGCGGCGTCGTACGCGAGGGTCGGCGCGAGCGCGAGCATTCCCGGGTAGTCCGGCGACCCGGCGATCCCCGCGACCGCGGCCTCCAAGGCCAGGATCGCCCCGGAGGAGTGCCCGATCACGGCGACGTCGTCGCCGGCGGCGGCGACCACCGCGGCCAGGTCCTCGATCTCGCGCCGGGCGGCCTCCTCGGGACCGGGCCACGGACCCAGCGGTCCACTGCCGCCCCGGCCGCGCCGGTCGTACGTCCAGCCGGTCCGGTCCGGGGCCAGCGCCGCGGCCAGCCCGGCGACCGTGCCGCGGTCGTTGAAGGCGCCGCCGACCAGGACCACCGCGGGCCCGGAGCCGACCTGGTCGACCGCGAGGGGGGGCCGTCGGCGGAGGTGATCGTCTGCATCGTCGTTCTCCTTCGAGTGCCCGGCGGATTCTGCCCCTGGTCGGAGTCGATCCCGAATTCTCGACACCGGATGTCGAGGTAGCGTCGTCGGCTCCGACCAGGGGGCGCCGGTGCCCGTCCGGGGCGGCGGCGAGAGGAGACGGCGATGAAGTACTTGTTGATCATCCACAACAACCCGGCCCTGTTCGAGACGCTCCCGGCCGAGGAGCTCGACGCGATGGTCGGCGCGCACGTGCCGTTCCAGGCCGCGCTGAAGGAGACCGGGGAGCTGGTCGGGTTCGCCGCGCTGACCGACCCGTCCCAGGCCCGGGTCGTGCGGACGCCGGTCGCGGCCGCGCCGGTGGTGACCGACGGGCCGTACCTGGAGGCCAAGGAGTACCTGGCCGGTTTCTACGTGGTCGACGCGGAGACGCCGGAGCGGGCGGCGGAGATCGCGGCGATGATGCCGGAGGCCGCGTACGGCGGGGTCGAGGTGCGGGCGGTCATGGAGGACGCCGGGCTGGAGATGTGAGCGCCGACCGGGCCGTCGAGGACCTGCTGCGCGAGCTGGCGCCGCAGGTCCTCGGCGTGCTCGCCCGCCGGTACGGGCAGTTCGACGCCTGCGAGGACGCGGTCCAGGACGCCCTCCTGGAGGCGGCGACCGCCTGGACCGTCCCGCCGGGGAATCCGCGGGGGTGGTTGCTGACCGTCGCGACGCGACGGCTGACCGACGGCTGGCGGTCGGAGAGCGCCCGCCGCCGCCGGGAGGTGACCGCCGCCCGCCAGGAGCCGGACCCGGCCGAGGCCCCGGCCGCCGACGACACCCTCACGCTGCTCCTGCTCTGCTGCCACCCCGCGCTCTCGGCCCCGTCGCAGCTCGCGCTCACCCTGCGCGCCGTCGGCGGGCTGACCACGGCCGAGATCGCGGCCGCGTTCCTGGTCCCGGAGCCGACGATGGCCCAGCGGATCAGCCGGGCCAAGAAGGCCATCCGCGGCGACCGGTTCGTGCTGCCGCCGCCGGACGTGCTCCCGGACCGGCTGCGGGTGGTCGAGCAGGTGCTCTACCTCGTCTTCAACGAGGGGTACGCCGCCTCCTCCGGCCCGGACCTGCAGCGCGCCGAGCTGACCGCGGAGGCGATCCGGCTGACCCGGCTGCTGCGCGACCAGCTGCCGAAGGACCCCGAGATCGCCGGGCTGCTCGCGCTCATGCTGCTCACCGACTCGCGCCGCGCGGCCCGGACCGACGCGGACGGGCGGCTCGTACCGCTGTCCGAGCAGGACCGCGAATGCTGGGACCGGGCCCTCATCGCCGAGGGGGTCGCGCTGGTCGAACAGACGCTGGCGACGACCCGGCGGCTCGGCCCGTACCAGCTGCAGGCGGCGATCGCGGCCACGCACGCGGAGGCGGCGCGCGACGAGGACACCGACTGGCCGCAGGTCGTCGCGCTCTACCGGCTGCTGGCCGAGGTCGCGCCGAACCCGATGGTCACGCTCAACTCGGCCGTCGCGGTCGCGATGGTGGACGGGCCGGAGGCCGGCCTGGCGCTGCTGGACGACCTGCCCGAGCTGGCCGGGCACCACCGGCTGGCCGCCGTCCGCGCCCATCTGCTGGAGCGGGCCGGGTCGGATGCCGAGGCCGGGGCGGCGTACCGGCTGGCGGCCCGCAGGACCACCTCGCTGCCGGAGCGGCGCTACCTCGAGTCCCGCGCCGCGCGGCTGGGTTGACCGGAAACCGCCGGCGCGCCGGCCTCCCGCGACCGTCCGTCCGAAGTGGACGGTTATTCGGCCCCGACCAGCTCGGGGTGGGCCTGCCGGTAGTGCTTGGTGAGCACGGCGCTCGCCTCGCCGGGGCGGTGCGCGACCGTCTTCGAGCAGACCGCACACCGCACCAGCGGCAGGTACGTCGTCTCGACCGGGGAAGCCTTGCCGAAGGTGCTCATCGCGCTCCAGTCTAGGGCCCGGGTCATCGACAGCGCTGTGACGGTGGTCGCGTAGCGTTCCCCCGTGGCCGTGATCCATCAAGCCGAGCTCAGCCCGTCCAAGATCGAGGCCCTGGCGGCCTGGGTGCCGCGACAGGTGTGGGGCGGCGGCGCCGACGGGCTGGCCTCGCTCGGCGGATACCGCTTCGACGACCCCGACGGCGCCGTCGGCATCGAGACGCTGCTGATCCGGACCGGCGACGGGCGGCTGCTGCAGGTGCCGCTGACCTATCGGGCCGCGCCGCTGGCCGGCGCCGAGGACGCGCTCGTCGCGACGATGGAGCATTCGGTGCTCGGGCCGCGCTGGGCGTACGACGGGTGCGCCGACCCGGTCTGCGTCCGGGCGATGGTGACGGCCGTGCTCACCGGCGGGCACGAAGCCGAGCTGGAATACCACCACAGCGACGGCATCCGGATCCGGCCGCCCACGGTCCGCGTCGCCGGCAGCGGATCCGCCGGGACCGCCGTGCCGGCTCTCGACGCGATCACCCGGTCGGACACCGCGACCGCGACGGTTCTGGAGGCGGGACCGGTCACGCTGACCGTCCGCCGCCGGCTGGACAGCCCGGTCCCGGCCGAGGCGCAGTACGACCTGCGCGGCACCTGGCCCGGGACCGACGAACCCGCCGTGCTCCTGACCGCGTCCACAGTGGAGGGCTAGGGCGCGTCTCACAGGTATCTGGCGGCGCCGGCGAGGTAGCCGCCGACGAGGCGGGTGACGGTACGGAAGGCGGCCACCGGCCGCTGCTGCTGCAGAATCATGGGAGAAGCCTGCGGCCGCGAGGCCACCCCGCACATCGCCGGCCGGGTGGAACCCCGTCTCCACCCAGCGATCGATGCCGCCCCCGATCACCCGTCGTAGGGTCGGCGACGTGAGCGTGGACGAGGCGACCGGGCCGACCCTGGCCCGGCTGCGCGCGGCCCGGGCGTCCCAGCTCAGGCTCGTACGGTGGCTCAACCGCCTGGCCCCGCTGCTGCTGACCGTGTACGTCGTGGCCGGGTTCCGGGCCGACCAGCGCCCCGGGCTCAGCGGCGCCGGGCTGGTCGTCTCGATCGTGCTGTTCGCGTTCCCGGTCGCCGTGCTCGGCCGCAACGCCACCGAGGCCACCCCGAACCCTACGCACCTCACGTTCGTCACCGGGATCGCGGTGAGCTCGCTGACCCTGATGTGGTTCCAGCCCAACGGGCCGGGCTCGGCCGGCGTCCTGCTGGCCGCGCTCTGCATCGCCCGGCTGGTGTCGGTGCGCTTCGCGGTGCCGGGGCTGGTGGCGGTGTTCCTGATCCTCGAGGTGACCCCGGCGGTCACCGGCGCCGACTTCGGCAACCTCTCCACCCTCGCCGCGATCGGCGCCTTCTACGGGATGATGTATCTGGCGTTCCGGCTGGGCGAGGCCAACCAGCAGGCCGAGCGGCTGCTGGTCGAGCTGCGGGAGAGCCAGGCCGCGCAGGCCCGGGCGGCCGGGATGGCCGAGCGGCAGCGGCTGGCCCGGGAGATGCACGACGTGCTCGCGCACAGCCTGTCCGGACTGATGCTCCAGCTGGAGGGCGCCCGGATGATGGCCGCCGAGGACCCGGCCGACCCGCGGCTGCCGGGCACGATCGACCGGGCCCACCGGCTGGGCAAGAGCGGCCTGGAAGAGGCCCGGCGGGCGATCGGGATGCTGCGCGACGACGTCGAACACCGAGATCGCGGACCGCCTGGTCATCAGCGAGGCCACCGTGAAGACGCACGTCAACCACCTGCTGACCAAGATCGACGCCCGCGACCGGGCCCAGGCCGTCGCCTACGCGTACCAGCACGGCCTGCTGCGCTG